>DAOMFN010000415.1:0-1603 GCA_035429785.1 Anaeromyxobacteraceae bacterium | reverse complement strand
GCGTCGACGGCCGCCAGGTCGGGAATTCCTGGGCTTTCCCCTGGTGTCGCACGCTGCCCCCCCTCCCTGCGGCGATCCATCGCCTTCCCTTAGAGACGAACCGACCGGCGATAGGTGACGGCTCGGAAGGGGCGCGACCTCAGCGCGCCTCCCGCGCCTCCAGCATCCGGCTCCCCACCCAGTGGGTCGCGAACTGGAGCGCGATGCGCCCGCTCTGGTCGCCCTTGCGGAGCGCCCATTCGACCGCGGCCGCCTCGGCCTCGGACGTCCAGTCGACGGCGCCCCCGGCCCGTTCCGCGAGCCGCTCCGCCCACTGCCGGGCCACGCTCAGGTACTGCGCCCGGTTGAAGGAGTGGAAGCCCACCCACAGCCCGAAGCGGCCGGAGAGCGAGATCTTCTCCTCCACCGCCTCCCCGTGGTGGATCTCCTGGTTGTGGATGAGGGCGCCGAGGTTGTCGGTCTCGAACTCGGGCAGCATGTGGCGCCGGTTCGAGGTCACGTAGATGAGGACGTTCTCCGGCGCCGAGAACACCGAGCCGTCGAGCGCGCTCTTCAGCGTCTTGTAGCTCGACTCCCCCACCTCGAAGGACACGTCGTCGGAGAAGACCAGGAAGCGATGGGGCTCGCCCCGCACCGCCTCCACGATGGCCGGCAGCTGCACGAGGTCGTCCCGGTCCACCTGGATGACCCGCAGCCCCTCCCCGGCCAGGCTGCCGAGCAGCGCCCGGACGAGCGACGACTTCCCGGTGCCGCGGGTACCCCAGAGGAGCACGTTGTTGGCCGGCAGCCCGGCCAGGAACTGGCGGGTGTTCCGCTCCACGACGCGCTTCTGCTCGTCGATCCCGAGCAGGTCGGGGAGGCGCAGCGTCACCCCCGCCGGCAGGGGCTCCAGGTAGCCCGCGAGCAGGTGGCGCCGCCACACCGCGGCGTGCGTCTCCCGCCAGTCGATCGGGGCGAGGTGGCGGGGGAGCAGCATCTCGAGCGCGCCCAGCACGCGCCGGAGACGCTCCTGCAGGTCGGAGTCGATGGGCATCGGGCTACCTTACCACCCGCGCCTTCCCCCAGCAGGCGAGCACCCGCCGCCCGGCCTCGGCGCGCGCCCCCTCGTCACCCGGGGTGAACCTCGCCACGGCGAACCGCGGCCCGAGGGCGGGCAGCTGCCGGAAGCTGGGGTCGACCGCCGTCCAGCGCCCCCCGGCGGCGAGCTCCACCCACTCGTGCCAGGTGAAGCGCCTGCCGTCCCATGCCACGCCGACGACGAGCCGCCCCTCGATCCCGTCCTCGCGCGCCGCGCGCAGGTAGGCCGCGGACTGCTCCTGGCAGTTCCCCCCCTCCGGGAAGTCCCGGGGAAGCCGTCCGGGCGGCGGCGCCGGGTCCACCGGTTCCGGGGCGAGACCGCAGAAGGTGATCGCCGGATCGGACTCGGCTCCGGGAAAGGCGGGGACGGTGACCCCGAACGCCAGCGGAGCGCGGGCCGGAACCGCCGCCGCGGCGTCGGCGACGAACCGGGTCCCCTGGGCGGGGAGCAGCACCTCGTCCGGCAAGCCGGCCGCGCCGGGGCGGAAGCGCACCGGCTCGCCGAGCACCTCGCCGTCGAGCCAGG
>DAOMFN010000414.1:0-1651 GCA_035429785.1 Anaeromyxobacteraceae bacterium | reverse complement strand
GGCGGCAGGCGCACCGCCTCGAGGATGGCCACCGGCGGGCGGAGCGACTGGCCCTGCGCCGGCGCGGCGTGGATCCTCCGGACGACGTCCATCCCCTTCACCACCCGGCCGAAGGCGGCGAAGCCCTGGCCGTCCGGGTTGCGCCTGCCCCCGTGGTCCAGCGCGGGCTGCGGGCCCACGCAGACGAAGAAGTCGGAGGTGGCGGTGTCGGGGCCGTCCCGCGCCATCGAGACGGCGCCGTCCACGTGGGCGAGGCCGGTGTCGCGCGTGCGCTCGAGCGGGATGGGGGGGAAGTCCTTGCCCGGCGCCGCGCCCGCCTGCACGACGTCGATCTTCACGGCGTTCGCGGGCTGGTTGTCGGGCGTCGTGGTGACGGTGCGGTGGAAGGCGCCTCCGTCGTAGCGGCGGGCGTCCACGTAGCGCAGGAAGTTCTTCCCCGACACCGGGGCGCGGACCACGTCCACCTCGACGACGATCTCGCCCAGCGCGGTCCGGAGCGCGACCCGGGGGAGCGGTCCGGTGGCGGCGCCGGCGGCGAGGGCGATGGAGAGGAGGAGGACGGTCACGGGCGGAGGCTATTAGAATCCCCGCCCATGCGCACAACCTTCGCCGCCCTCGCCCTGGTCCTCGCCACCGTCGCGCCGCACGCCGGCGCTGCTCCCGCCCCCGCGGCCCCCGGCCTGGAGGAGCTGAGGCGCCTCGAGGCCCAGTACGCCCCCGTGGACCTCGTGGTCGACCTCTCCCGCCTCGCCGAGGGCGACCGCGTGGCGCTCCGCCACCTCGTCGAGGCGAGCCGCATCGTGGACGGGCTCTTCCTCCGGCAGGAGTGGGCGGGCGCCCAGGGCATGCTGCTCGCCCTCCTCGACGACCCGAGCCCGCTGGGGCGCGCGCGGCTCGCCTTCTTCCTCCGCAACAAGGGGCCCTGGGACCGGCTCGACCACGACCGGCCCTTCGTCCCCGGCGCGCCACCGCGCCCGGAGGCGGGCACCTTCTACCCGCCGGACGCGACGAAGGACGAGATCGCCCGCTGGATGGCCGGGCTGCCCGAGACGGAGCGCCAGGCCGCCGCCGGTTTCTTCACGGTGATCCGGCGCACGGCCGCCGGTCTCGCGGCGGTCCCCTACGCGGTGGAGTACCAGCCCGAGCTCGGCCTCGCCGCCGATCACCTCCGGGCCGCCGCGGCGGCCACCCCCAACGCCACCCTGCGCCGCTTCCTGGAGTCGCGGGCCGCAGCGCTCCTCTCGAACGACTACTACGCGAGCGACGTCGCCTGGATGGAGCTCGACGCCCCCGTGGAGCCCACCTTCGGCCCCTACGAGACCTACGCAGACGGCTGGTTCAACGCCAAGGCGGCCTTCGAGTCCTTCGTGGCGGTGCGCGACGACGCCGAGACCGCCAAGGTGGCGCGGCTCTCCGCCGAGCTGCAGGACATCGAGGACCACCTGCCGATGGACCCGGCCTCCCGGAACCCGAAGCTGGGCGCGCTCTCCCCCATCCGCGTGGTGAACCAGCTCCTCGCCGCCGGCGACGGCCGGCGCGGCGTCACCACCGCCGCCTTCAACCTGCCCAACGACGAGCGCATCCTCCTCGAGAAGGGGGCGAAGCGGGTCATGCTCCGCAACGTCCAGCAGGCGAAGTTCGAGAAGGTGCT
>DAOMFN010000413.1:0-1681 GCA_035429785.1 Anaeromyxobacteraceae bacterium | reverse complement strand
CGAGGTGCGGCTGGTGCGCTGGCCGCTCGCCGGCACCCCGCGCGACGCCGCCGCGGGCGGGGAGGGGCTGGTGCGGGGGCGGGTGCTCGACGGCCAACGCGCGGCTGCCGGCGGATCGGTCGCGGTCCCCCGCGCGCACCGGTCTTCCCCGGTGGGCGCCGACGGGAGCTTCGAGCTCCGGCTGCCGCCCGGGACCTGGGCCCTCTCCTTCCGCCGCGCCGGGGCCTCCGGATTCGAGCCCCATCCCGCCGAGCTCAAGGTGGCCGTGTCGCCGGGCGCCACCGTCGAGGTCGGCACCATCCAGCTCGCCGCGCCGCGAACCCCGCCTCCTCCGGGTGCCACGCCGCACGGCGAGCCCCACCCCTGAGGCGAAGAACGTGGCCGCCACCCTCCAGTACTTCATGCTCCCCGAGGACGAGACGGCGCTCTTCCGCCTGCTCGCGCGAAAGGAGCTCACCCTCTACCCGGAGGTCTTCCCGCCCGGGACGGCGGGAATCCCGGTGGACGAGAAGGCCGTCGCGCTCCTCGACCGGGAGGCCTACTACCTCGCCGCCGAGCGGCTCGGGCCGGTCGTGGTCCGCACGCTGGCGCGCGGCCCGGACCGGGGGATGCTCGAGATCGAGGAGATCCCGTCGCCCGTCTACCACTACGAGCGGTCGCTGCCGAACGAGAAGGGGGAGCTCGTCGGCGGCCGGCTCTGGGGGGAGCTCGACGTGGACGACTCGCCGGGGTCGCGGATCGGCAAGCCCCACGCGCTGAAGGTCATCTTCGAGGAGGTGAACCAGTTCTTCCGGAAGTCCTGGCGCCGGAGCGACCCGAAGGGCTGGTGGGTCGGGCCCGCGGCCGGGGCGGCCGTGAAGGGGGGCCGGCTGGTCCTCCGGGAGCCCGGCCACAAGGGGCGGGAGGTCCGGATCTGGCGCTGACGGGGTCTCCGCGCCCCCCGGTGGCCGGCCATCCGTCCCGCTTGACCTCGGGGCCGCGGGACGCTACAAAGCGCCCCTCGCGGACCCTACGAGCGGCTCGGTGGGGGATCGTCTAACGGCAGGACGCATGGCTCTGGACCATGCTATCTAGGTTCGAATCCTAGTCCCCCAGCCAACTTGCAGCGGGTCGACTTCCAGGCGGCCCGAGTGGTAGGGAAGGTCTCACGCAGCACAGGGGAGTTCTCTGGCCCCTTCGTCTAGCGGTTAGGACGTCGGCCTCTCACGCCGAAAACATGGGTTCAAGTCCCGTAGGGGTCACCAGCATCGCCCCGCCTCCTTCGTCCGGGAGGCGGGGTTTTTCTTTGGTGGGGTCCCCGGACCGCATCGAAAAGGGGCGCGTCCCGCTGCCTGGGACCCACGCTGCGTCCGATCTGCTAGGGTCGGTGAGCGTACGGTCGATGGTCGGTGCGACGACGAGAGTGAAGCGGACCGCGAGAAGCCGTTGCCCTCAGCCCAGGCCATTCCCGACGCCCTGCGCCTCCACGGGCGGCCCCTCGAGAAGGGCACGGACGAGGTCCTGGTCGGATCACCAGACGGGACCTCATCCCGGCGGTCCACGCGGAGGAGGCCAGGGTGAACGAACTGGCCCAGGAGCTCGAGGCCATCCGGCGGGCCTCGCTCGACGCCTACATGCTCGTGGGACGCGACGGTCGCGTGGTCGAGGTGAACGAGGTCGCCTGCGCCATGCTCGGGTACAC
>DAOMFN010000412.1:0-1755 GCA_035429785.1 Anaeromyxobacteraceae bacterium | reverse complement strand
ACCACGTCCACGCCCCCGGCGCGGAGCGACTCCACCACCATCCGGGTTCCCCAGCGCAGGTTGAACTCGTCCTGGGTCCCGCAGTCGAGGAAGACGCTGCGGAGCCTCCGGAAGGCGTCGAGCGACGCCGGCGCGAAGCGGACCGGGTCGTGGGCCAGCCAGCGCTCCCAGACCTCCGGCCGCAGCCGGGCGGTCTCCGGGTCGAAGGGCAAGTCCAGGCCTCCGGGCGCACCGGGGCGGGGCGAGTAGGCCGCCGCCATCGCGAGCACGTTCAGCGGGGCGTGGTCGCTGCCCCGCATCTTCGTCTCGCGGGCGCGGCGGCGAAGCCCCTCGAGCCAGGCGCCGGCGTCGGTGCCGAGCAGCGCCCCGGCCGTGCGGGGGAAGTCGGGCAGGTAGCAGTACTCGAACCCGGCGTCGCCGGCGTGGGAGGCCACGTGGGCGAAGACGTCGGGATGGTGCCGCCCCAGGACGAGCGCCCCGTAGCCGCCGGAGGACTTGCCGACGACCGCCCGGGCCTCCGCCGCGGGCAGCGCGCCGAAGCGCGACTCCACCCAGGCGGGCACGTCCCGGGCCAGGTAGTCGCGGTAGTTCCCGATGGACGCGGAGTTCAGCCACTGGCTTCCACCCAGCGACGTCCACCCGTCCACGAAGACCCCCAGGGCCGGGGGAACGGCCCCGGAGGCGACGAGCCGGTCGAGCCGCTCCGGCACCGTCATCCCGAACCCCGGGAACCCGACCCAGGAGTGGGCGCTGCCCGTGAAGCCGTGGAGGAAGTAGACCGCCGGGAGCCCGGGGCGGTACCCCGGCGGCACGTAGACGTACACCGGCCGGCGCGAGGGGTCGCCGAGCGGGTTCCCGCGCAGCGACGGCGATTCCAGGGTGTCCTGCTCGAGGCGTCCTTCCATGGGTCCTCCCGGCCGTGATCTTTGGCTAAGATAGCCCGCTCATGGCCTCCGGACTCGCCGAGAGCTTCGGCCACGCGCTGCGCGGACTGCTCGAGGTGGCGGCCCGCGAGCGGAACATGAAGATCCACGTGCTCGCAGGCACCGGCGTTGCCCTCGCCGGCGCCGAGGCGGCGCTTCCCTTCGCGGCCCGCATGTCGCTCCTCTTCGCCATCGCGCTCGTCATCGGCGCGGAGATGGCGAACAGCTCGCTCGAGGCGCTCGTGGACCTGCACACCCGCGAGCTGCGCGAGGAGGCGCGCCGGGCCAAGGACGCCGCAGCAGGCGCGGTTCTGGCCGTGGCGCTCGGCACCGTCGCCGTGGCGGTGGGCGTGGCCGTCGTCCACCGGGACGCGCTCGAGGCCGCCCTGCACCGGCGGGGCGGCCACCTCGTGCTCGTGCTGGGGGTGGTCCTCCTGGAGGCCTTCCTGCTCTTCGGCCGGAGCGGGAGCCTGGCGCTCGACCTCCTCGGCACCGGGGTGGGCGCGGTGCTCGTCGCCTACCTGGGGGTGACCGGGCTCTCGCCGGCCATGTCGCTCGTGGGGGCGCTGCTCTTCGCGCTCGCCGCGGCCTCGGCCGCGTTCGCCCGGGCCGACGCGCGGGTGAGGTCCGGGCGATGAGGGGCTCCTGGATCGTCCTGGCCGCGCTGGGCGCGGCCACCCTCGGAGCCGGTTCGCCTCGCCCCGCAGCCGCCGCGGAACCGCTCCCCACCTACGGCGTCTCGGCGCTGCTCCCGCCCCAGCACTGGGCGGTCCGGGCGGCGGCCCGCCTCGACGGGGTGGGGCTCGTCACCGGCTGGCTTCCGGCCAACCAG
>DAOMFN010000411.1:0-1826 GCA_035429785.1 Anaeromyxobacteraceae bacterium | reverse complement strand
CGCCTGGGCGCGGTCGAAGTCGGCCACCGCCCCCTCGAGCTGGGCCTTCTCCTTCAGGAGCGACTGGGCCTTCTGGTTCCCGGTCCAGAAGGCCGGGTCCTCGGACATGCGGGAGATCTCGGCCACCCGCGAGCGCTTGCGCTCGACGTCAAAGCGACCCCCGGAGCGCCTCCATCCTCGCGGACAGCTCGTTCAGTCTCTCGGCGGTGGGCGACGGCATCTCGTTCCTCGTTCAGGGGCGGCCCGGGGGCCGCGGTCGTCGGAGCGCGGCGACGGCGAGCAGGAGGCCCGTCGCGGCCGCGCAGGCCAGGGCGAAGCTATCACCGAAGCGGGTGTAGGGGGTGCGTCCGCCCAGGATGGGGAGCTCCCCCACGAGCAGGCGCGCCGGCTCGTCGGGATCGGGGGCCCGGGACGGATCCACGGGTCCCACCTCCAGCGCGCCGGGCGCGACCTCGCCGGTGGGGTAGACGATGGCGGAGACGCCGGAGTAGGCGGGCCGGGCCACCGAGCGGCCGGTCTCGATGGCGCGCATGCGCACCATGGCGAGGAACTGGTAAGGGCCGGAGGAGTAGCCGTACCAGGCGTCGTTGGTCGGGTTCACCAGGAAGTCGGCGTCCTGCAGGGCGAAGGCGCGGGCGATCTCCGGGAAGATGGCGTCGAAGCAGATCATCGGCGCGAGGGCGATGCGCCGTCCCCCGCTCTCGAAGGACATGACCTCCAGCCGGCCGCCCGCGGCGATGGGGGCCATGGCCGGCACCACCGACCGGAGGAAGGGGAGCCAGTCGCGCAGCGGGACGTACTCGCCGAAGGGGACGAGGTGGTGCTTCACGTAGCGGTCCAGCACCCGGAGGTCGGGGGCGAGGAGGAAGGCCGAGTTCTCGACCTGGGCCACCCGCGAGCCCTTCGGGCCGGGCACCCACTCCACCGTCGCCGCCCCGAGCAGGACGTGGGCCCGGGAGAGGGGCTCGAGCTTCGGCGCGACCGCGCGCAGGGACGGGATGGCGGGGGAGATCGCGAACGGCCAGGCCGCCTCCGGCCAGGCCACGAGCGCCGCGCCCCGCCGGTCGGCCTCCAGCGTGAGCGGCCAGAGCCGCCCCACGATGCGGTCGGCGTAGCGGGGCCCCTGGTTCTTCACCTCCTGGCTCACGTTGGCCTGCACGAGGCCGATCTTCACCCAGGGTGCCTGGGCCATCTCCCGCCGGACGCGGGAGAGGTTCCAGTGGCCGTAGGCGAGCGTGGCGGCCAGCGCCGCCGCCGCCACGGCAGTGCCCGTCCACGGCCGGCGCGCCCCCGGACCGGCGCGGAACGCCAGCCACCACGCGGCGAGGACGCCGTTCACGAGCACGACCAGGGCTGCCACGGCGTAGACCCCGCCCAGCGACGCCAGCTGCGCCACGGCGGCGGTCCGCACCTGCGTGTACCCGAGGTTGGCCCACGGGTACCCGGTGAAGAGGTGGTTCCGGGAGAGCTCGGTGGCGACCCAGATCGGGGGCAGCACCGCCCACTGCGCCCACCCCGTGCGGCGGGTGACGAAGGACGTGGCCCAGAAGGCCGCCGCCCAGTGAGCGGCCATGTAGAGCACGAGCGCCGTGAGCCCCACGAAGGCCACGCCGGCGGAGAGCCCGCCGAAGGCGGTCATGGCGTGGCTCACCCAGTGGATGGAGGCGTAGAAGCAGGCGAGCCCCGCGGCGAGTCCGAGGAGCGCGGCCTCGCCCGGACCAGCGGCCGTGGCGAGCGCGACGAGCGCCGGGACGAGCCCCACCCAGCCGAGGAGCTCGAGGCGGCCGGCCTCGTCCAGCTGCCGGAGCGAGATCCACGGGACGACG
>DAOMFN010000410.1:0-1850 GCA_035429785.1 Anaeromyxobacteraceae bacterium | reverse complement strand
CCGACGTAGGCGTCCCGGTAGGCGGCGGCGCCATCGCCGCCCGCCGACTGGCAGGCGACGATCGCGTCGAGATCGCGGGGAAGGAGGTCGGCGGCGCCGGGCGAGCCCAGGTCGAGCGCCATCGGCTCGACGCCCGGAGCTGCGAGGGAGGCTGCGGCGGCGACGTCGCGCCGGACCGCCGTCACCCGGTGTCCCCGCGAGGCGAGGCTCCGCGCCAGCGCCCCTCCCAGCCATCCCGCCCCTGCCACGAGAACGTGCATGCGCCCCTCCCGGCGGGGCCCTGGCGCCCCGGCCGGCCCGATCATAAGACCCGATCGTGCTCCCCACCGTCGGCGAGATCCTCGAGACCCTCTTCGACTTCGGCGACCCGGCCCTCGCCGACGCATGGGAACCGGTGGGAGACCCGGTGATGGGCGGGAGGTCCACGGGACGCCTGCTCGCCATCGGCGCCGGCTGGGCCGCCTTCACCGGGACGGTGCGGCTCGACGACGGCGGCGGCTTCGCATCGGTCCGATCGGCGCCCGGCGCCTTCGACCTCACCGGCCACACGGGCATCCTCGTCGAGGTGCGGGGCGACGGGCGCGTCTACAAGCTCTCGGTGCGCACCGATCCCTGGTTCGACGCGGTGGCCTGGCAGGTCCGCTTTTCCACGCGGGCCGGGGAGCGGGAGGTCCACCGCCTCCCCTTCGCGTCCTTCCGCGCCACCTGGCGGGGCCGGCCGGTGCCCGGCGCGCCGCTGCTCGAGCCGGGACGCGTGGCCTCCTTCGGGCTCGTCGTGGGCGACCAGCAGGCGGGCGACTTCCGGCTGGAGCTCGCGGCCATCCGGGCCTACGGCTCGGGTTCCCGCGGCCGCTGACCTCAGCGCGGCGGCATGCCGTCCACGATCACCGGGTCGCTCTGCTCCGGGAGCCGTTCCCGCACGATGTCGATGAGGTGGCCGGAGCGGGCCGCCTTGGTCTCCAGGTAGAAGCGGTTGTGCTCGTTGGGCGGGATGACGTGCGGGATGCGGCCGGAAACGACCACGCCGTGCCGGGTGAGCTGCGCCATCTTGTCCGGGTTGTTCGTGATCACCCGCACCGACCGGAGCCCCAGGCTCTTCACCATGTGGGCCGCCACCGCGTAGTCCCGCTCGTCGTCGCGGAAGCCGAGCGCCTGGTTCGCCTCCACGGTGTCGAGCCCCTGCTCCTGGAGCGCGTAGGCCCGGATCTTGTTGAGGAGCCCGATGCCCCGCCCCTCCTGGCGCAGGTAGAGGAGCACGCCGCGCCCCTCCCGCTGGATGGCGCGCAGCCCCTCGGCGAGCTGGTCGCGGCAGTCGCAGCGCAGCGAGCCCATCACGTCGCCGGTCAGGCACTCCGAGTGAAGCCGGACCGCCACGTCCTCCGCGCCGACGACGTCGCCGTGGACCATGGCGACGTGCTCCTTGCCGTCCCGGTTGTTCCAGAAGCCCACCAGGCGGAAGTCGCCGAACCGGGTCGGCAACCGGGCCACCGCCACGATGCGCACGCAGACCTTCGCGGCGCCATAGCCCTCGCACTCGTGCTCGCGGTCCCGGACCACCAGGTCCCGCAGCGCGTCGGTACCCTCCGTCATGTCCCCTCCGGGGCGGCGAGCCGCCGCCCGAGCTCCCTTCCCGATATCCAGGCGGCCTCGACGCCGCCACCCGGCGCGAACCGGTCGCCGCAGACGCCGAGCCTGCCCCCGTCCGGAAGCCGGACGAGGACGGGCCCGGCCAGCTCCGCCGCCGCCGGCGTCCGCGCGAACCGCCAGCGGTGCGGGTGCATCGCGGCCGGCGTGGCGGCCCAGGGACCCACGACCCGCCCCGCCTCCTCGAGGAGGAGGCGCGGCCAGTC
>DAOMFN010000409.1:0-1857 GCA_035429785.1 Anaeromyxobacteraceae bacterium | reverse complement strand
CTTGGTAGCTACCTTTGCAAAGGAGCGCCCCCCGCCCCCGCCCCGGTGCGGCCGTGACCCGCCCCCGTTAACACCCCGCCCATGGCCCTCCCCCCCATCGGCATCCGCCGCCTCGAGGCGCTGCACTACTTCGTCCACGACCTGGAGCGGTCCCGCCGCTTCTACACGCGGATGATGGACTTCGCCGAGACCGCCGTCTCCTCCCCCGAGCACGACGCCATGCTCCACCAGCGCTCGGCCGTCTTCGAGGCCGGCAGCGTCCGGGTGGTCGTCTCCGAGCCCTTGCCCACCGGCACGAGCGACGCCGGGCTCTTCCTCCGCAAGCACCCCGACGGCGTCGGCAGCCTGATGTTCGAGGTGGAGGACGCGGAGCGCGCCTTCCGGCTGCTCGAGGAGCGCGGCGCCACGCCCACCGCCGACGTCGTCACCGTGGAGGAGGACGGCGCGACGTTCAAGATGTTCTGCATCACCACCCCGTTCGGCGACACCACCTTCATGTTCACCGAACGTCGCAACGCCACCCGGCCCTACCCGATGCTCGTCCCCCGCCCCGCGCCCGCCGGCGGGTCGAACCGCTTCGGCTTCGGCCACATCGACCACGTCACCTCCAACTTCCTCACGATGAAGCCCGCGCTCCTCTGGATGGAGCACGTGCTCGGGTTCGAGGAGTTCTGGGAGGTCCAGTTCCACACCTCCGACGTCGCGAGGGAGCGGCGCGAGGCCATGCACGGCCACGGCTCCGGGCTGCGCTCGGTGGTGATGCGCGACCCCCACTCCGGCGTGAAGTTCGCGAACAACGAGCCCTGGCGCCCCGACTTCCAGGCCAGCCAGATCCAGCTCTTCCACGAGGACCTGCGCGGCGACGGCGTGCAGCACGCCGCGCTCACCGTGAAGGACATCCAGGCCTGCGTGCGCGGCCTGCGCGAGCGGGGCGTGGAGTTCATGCCCACGCCCGGCGCCTACTACGACATGCTGCCCGAGCGGCTCGCCCGCATCGGCGTCGGCGCCATCGAGGAGGACGTGGAGCGGCTGCGCGAGCTCGGCATCCTCGTCGACGGCGGCGCGCGCGGCGCCTACATGCTGCAGATCTTCCTGAAGGACTCGGCCGGCCTCTACAGGGAGCCCCAGGCCGGGCCGTTCTTCTACGAGATCATCCAGCGCAAGGGCGACGAGGGCTTCGGCGCCGGCAATTTCCGCGCGCTCTTCGAGAGCATCGAGCGGGAGCAGGTGAAGGAGCGGCGGGGCTGAGTCGCCCGCGGGCGGCGCGGCGGGGCCCGAGCGGGCTCCTGCCGCCCGGGCTTGCCACGGTTCCATCCTGGCGCCAGAATGGCTCCGTGACGGTCACCCTCTCCATCAAGAACGCCCCCGTCGCGGTCGTCGATCGCCTGAAGCGGCGCGCCCAGCGTCACCGGCGCTCCCTGCAGGGGGAGCTCCTCGCGCTCATCGAGGCAGCGGCACGGGAGGAGGAGGCCGGGCTCCTCGGGCCCGTGGAACTCGTCGCCGCGGCCCGGGCGTCGGGGATCTCCAGCCGGGGGAGGTCCACGGCGCTCGTCCGGCGCATGCGCGAGGAGCGCCGTGTCCCTCGTCGTCGTTGACGCCTCGGCCGTCGCGGCCCTCGTCTTCCTCGAGGACGGAGCCGATGACGTCGCCCGGCGCCTGTCCGGCTCCGACCTCGCGGCCCCCGACCTGCTCCCGTACGAGATCGCCAACGTCGCCGCGATGAAGGTCCGCCGTCGTCTCGCCACCCGGGAGGTGGCGGCCGAGGCCCTCCGGCTCTTCTGCCGCCTCGACGTGAGGCTCCACCCGGTCGATCCCGTCCGGGCCTTCGACGCCGCGGCCCGGACCGGTCTCACCGCC
>DAOMFN010000408.1:0-1869 GCA_035429785.1 Anaeromyxobacteraceae bacterium | reverse complement strand
GGGAACTCGATGAGGTACTCGCCGGAGAAGCAGGCGTCGCAGTACCGGCTGCGCTCCTCGCCGAGCGCCGCGTACATCCCCTCGATGGAGAGGTAGCCGAGCGTGTCGGCGGTGACGTAGCGGGCGATCTCCTCCACGCTGTGCGAGCTCGCGATGAGCTCCTGGCGGGTGGGGGTGTCGATGCCGTAGTAGCAGGGCCAGGCGGTGGGCGGCGACGAGATGCGCATGTGCACCTCGGCGGCCCCGGCGGCCCGGAGCATCTTCACGATCTTGCGGGAGGTCGTGCCGCGGACCACCGAGTCGTCCACCACCACGAGCCGCTTGCCCTTCAGCATGTCCTTCACGGCGTTCAGCTTCAGCTTCACGCCGAAGTGGCGGATGGACTGGGCCGGCTCGATGAAGGTGCGCCCCACGTAGTGGGAGCGGACGAGCCCCATGGCGAAGGGGATGCCGCTCGCCGTGGAGTAGCCGATCGCGGCGGGCACCCCCGAGTCGGGCACCGGGAGCACGAGGTCGGCCGCGACGGGCAGCTCGGCGGCGAGCCGCGCCCCGAAGGCGGCGCGGGTGGCGTAGACCGACTTGCCGAAGAGCACCGAGTCGGGTCGGGCGAAGTAGATGTGCTCGAAGACGCAGCGCCCGGTCCGCTCCGGCCCGGGCCCGGCGAAGAGCCGCTCGGAGTGGAACCCGGTCTCGTCGACGACGACGAGCTCGCCCGGCTCCACCTCGCGGATGTACTCGGCCTCGATGAGGTCGAGCGCGGTGGTCTCGCTGGCGAGGACCCAGCTCCCCTTCAGCTTGCCGAGGACGAGCGGGCGGAAGCCCATGGGGTCGCGCACGCCGACGAGCGCCTTCTCGGTGAGGAGCACGAGGCTGTAGGCCCCCTGCACCTTGCCGAGCGCCTGGCGGAGCGCGGCGAGGAGGTGCTCGCGGGTTCCGGGCCGGTGCTCGGTGCGGGCGCGGGCCATGAGGTGGACCACCACCTCGGTGTCGCTCGTGGTCTGGAAGATGGACCCGGCGGCCTCGAGGTCGGTGCGGAGCTGCTCCGCGTTCACGAGGTTGCCGTTGTGGGCGACGGCCAGCGCCCCGCCCGAGTACTGGATGGCGATGGGCTGCGCGTTCTTCAGGTGGCTCGCGCCGGCGGTGGAGTAGCGGACGTGGCCGATGGCGGCGCCGCCCTTCAGGCCGTCGAGGACCGGGGCGGTGAAGATGTCGGCCACGAGCCCCATGCCGCGGTGGACGTGGAGGGTCTTGCCGTCCGTGGCGACGATGCCGGCCGACTCCTGCCCGCGGTGCTGCAGCGCGTGGAGGCCGAGGTAGGTGAAGTTGGACGCGTCGAGGTCGCCCCCGAGCGCCCAGATGCCGAAGACGCCGCACTCGTCCTTCAGCTTGTCGAAGGCCGCTTCGTAACCCATGAGGCGGCGAAGTATAACCCCTGGGATGGCGAAAAGGCTCGTCGGGGTGGCCGCGGGTCTCGGTCTCGCAACCCTGCTCATCCTGGCGGTTTTTCCCGTCCGGAAGGGCCGGCCGGAGGCCCCTCCGCGGATCGTGACGGCCGTCCGCGGGTCGGGCGCCCTCTCCGCGGGCCTGGCCGCGGTGCCGCTGCGGGCCCCCCCGGGAGTCGCGATCGGGGGATTCCCCCGGTTCCGCTACGCGAGCCAGGGCGTCCTCGACGAGCCGATGGCCCGGGCGGTGGTGCTCACCGAGGGTGCGCTGTCGGTCGCCGTCGCCTCCGTGGACGTCCTCCTCGTCCCGGCGGCCCTCCGGGAGAAGGTCGAGTCGATGGTCCGCGACCTCGGGCTCTCGGCGGTGCTCGTCGCGGCCACGCACACCCACGCCGGTCCGGGCGGGTACTGGGACGACGCGCTCGGC
>DAOMFN010000407.1:0-1871 GCA_035429785.1 Anaeromyxobacteraceae bacterium | reverse complement strand
CGCTCCGCGAGGCGCTCGTGGGGGAGGGCGCGGTCCCGCTCGACGCCGCCGACCTCGAGGCGCTGCGCGTCGAGGAGGGGCTGGCGCGGTACGGGGCGGAGGTGGACGGTGAGCGCCTTCCCATGGAGGCGGCGCTCACCCGGGACGCCATCCACTTCCAGAAGGGCTGCTACCTCGGCCAGGAGGTCGTCCTGCGCGCCACGGTCCGTGGGCAGATCCAGAAGGGGCTCGTGCAGCTCGAGCTTCCCGCGGACGCGGGGCCCGGCACCCGGCTCGTCGCGGGCGACAAGGACGTGGGCTGGGTGACGAGCGCCGCCGAGACCAGCCGCGGGCGCCTCGGGCTCGGCTACCTCCGGCGCGCCCACTGGCGCGAGGGGGAGCGGCTCCAGAGCCCGGCGGGCGAGATCGTCGTCCGCCGGGTCCTGGTGGAGGAGCAGGGCTCCTAGCCGCCTCGCGCGGCCGCGCTCACTTCTTCCCGAGCGGACAGGCCGAGACGGCCGACGTCGGGTCGATGGCGTCGCCGCCGGTGACGATCTGGACGATCTTCCCGTCCTGGCCGATCACGTAGGTGGCGCGGTTGGCGACGCCGAGCACGGGGATCTTCCCCGGGTACTGCTCGACGACGGTGCCCTTCTCGTCCGAGAGCAGGACGAACGGCAGGTTGAACTCCGACTTGAACTTCGCGAGCTTCTCCACGGAGTCGGTGGAAACTCCGACGACCTCTGCGCCCTTCTTCTCCACCTCGGCATACCGGTCCCGGTACGCTTGATTTTCCTTGTTTCAACCAGGGGTGAATGCCTTGGGGAAGAAGGCCAGGATCACCGGGCCCCGCTCGAGCAGCTTCGAGAGGGTCACCGGCTTCCCGTCGGTGCCGGGCAGCGTGAAGTCCGGCGCCTTGTCCCCCACCTTGAGAGCCGCCGACGCCCCGAGGAGCGCGGCCAGGATCGGGATGGTCATGGGGGCTCGTTACTGCGCGCCGGACGCCGGCGCAACGAAACCCGGCCGGGGCTCAGCCGGAGGGCACCTCGCTGTCGAGGACGGTGTGCAGGGCTCCGTCGCGGCGCTCGCGGACGGCGAGGAAGATCCCCCGCATGGTGCGGTCGCCGGTCCGGCGCTCGTAGGTCCCGATCGAGGCCTCGAGGCTGCCGTCGGACGACGTGAGGGTGCGCACCGGGGTCCGCGCGGACGGGCCCGGCGGCGCCGGCTGGAGCGGTCCGTCGAGCACCGCCTCCCACCGACCCCCGGTCCCCTTCCGCCAGACCGTGAGGTAGCGCAGGCCGGCCTCGTCGACCTCCTTCTGCTTCCAGGTGAACCGGGCGTCGCCGATGGTCCATCCCAGGTCGCCGGAGGCGGCCACTCCCGCATCGGTGGGCTTCCAGCGCAGCGCGGGCCCCTGCGGGTCGAGGTAGCGTGCCCACCGCGCGGCCACGGCCTCCCGTCCGACCAGCAGGTCCGTGCCGGCGAACACGGCGTCCTCCGCCACGTGGGTCGCGAAGGTGGCCGGGTCCCGGGCGGCGAGCGCCCGATCGAAGGCGGCGTCGGCGGCGAGGAGGGCGGCGGTCGGGCCCGCGTCCCCCGCCCCTGCGAGGAGAGCGGCGGCGACGGCGGCGAGCGCGCGGACCACGGAGCCCTCAGGCGTACCGCACGCCCCGGCGCATCTCGCGCAGCCGCTTCACCCGCTCCTCGATGGGCGGGTGGGTCGAGAGCAGGCTCGCGAAGGCGCGGCCGTGGAGCGGGTTCACGATGTAGAGGTGGGCCGTGGCCGGACCGGCGTGCTGCATCGGCTGCACCTCGTTCGCCTGCTCGAGGGAGAGCAGCGCCTCGGCGAGCGGCTCCGGATCGCCGGTCATCCGGGCGCCGGTGGCGTCGGC
>DAOMFN010000406.1:0-1873 GCA_035429785.1 Anaeromyxobacteraceae bacterium | reverse complement strand
CCCATCGAGGCGCCGCCGTAGATGGTGACGACGCGCAGCCCCTTCGCCTTCGACAGGGCCTGCAGCTCGTCGGCGACCTGGATGGCCAGCTCGCGCGTGGGCGCCATGACGAGCGCCGAGGGGCGCCCGCGACCGGCCGGGATGCGCTCGACGATGGGGATGCCGAAGGCGGCCGTCTTGCCCGTGCCGGTCTTGGACCGGACGATGACGTCGCGGCCGGCGAGGATGGGCTTCACGGTGGCCGCCTGCACCGGCGTGGGGCGCGTGTAGCCCCGCTCGGCGATGGCGCGACGCACGGGCTCGGACAGCCCCATGTCGTCGAAGGAGACCTCGGAAACGTAGTCGGATCGGACCTCGGACGGTCCTCCGGCGGAAGCGGAGTCGCTCAAGTTGCTGCCCTTTCTGTGAAGGGCGCATGGCGGCTCGCTCGACTGCGTGGGCTCCGCTCCGTGGAGCGGGGGCCGCGCCCTCTCGCGAACCGGCCATGCGCCGGACGTGCCTTGCAAGCAAGGCGGATTCCTCATATCACAACCCAGGGAAGCGTCGGAAATTCCCCATCCTTTTCACGCCCCATCCGGAGCCTCGTGAGTCGCGACCGAAAGCCGAAGCCCAGAGCGCCCGCGGTCGTGGAGGCGGAGGTGGTCGAGCCCGAGGTGGTCGAGCCGGAGCCGGTCGAGCCCGCGCCCACGCCCGAGGACGAGGCCCCCGCGGCCGCCCTCGACGCGGGGGACGCGGCGCCCGTCGAGGTCGAGATCGAGCCGTCGGTGGAGGTCGAGCCGGCCCCGGAGCGGGAGGTCGCCGGGTCCGCCACCAGCCTGGCGCGGAGCGACCCGCTCCGGGCCTACATGGCGGAGGTCTCGCGCCACCCGGTGCTCTCCCGGGAGGAGGAGCAGGAACTCGCCGACCTCTACGCCCGCACCGGGGACCGCGCCGCGGCCTGGAAGCTCGTCACCGCCAACCTGCGCCTCGTCGTGAAGATCGCCCGCGAGTACCACCGCGGCGTCTTCCAGCTCCTCGACCTCATCCAGGAGGGCAACGTCGGGCTCATGCAGGCGGTGAAGAAGTACGACCCGCTGAAGGGCGTGAAGCTCTCCACCTACGCGGCCTGGTGGATCCGCGCGTACATCATCCGCTTCATCATGGACAACTGGCGCCAGGTGAAGCTCGGCACCACCCAGGCCCAGCGCAAGCTCTTCTTCAACCTGTCGAAGGAGCGGGAGCGGCTCGTGGCCCGCGGCATCGAGCCGACGCCGCGGCTGCTCGCCCGCAACCTCCGGGTGGACGAGGAGGACGTGAACGAGATGACCGCCCGCATGGCGGGCGACGACCTCTCGCTCGACGCCCCGCTGCGCGGCGAGGACGGCGACTCCACGACCACGCGGCTCGACCGGCTGGAGGACGAGCACGCGGCCGGCGCCGACGAGACGGTGGCGGCCGACCAGCTGCGCCGGATGTTCCGCGAGAAGCTCGACGCCTTCGCGGCGACGCTCGAGGACGAGCGGGAGAAGGCCATCTTCACCGACAGGCTGCTGCCGCCCGAGGGGCAGGAGCCGGCGACCCTCGCCGACCTGGGGGCCCGGTTCGGCCTCACCCGCGAGCGGGCGCGGCAGATCGAGGCCAAGCTCACCGCCCGGCTGCGGGAGTACGTGAAGTCGGAGATCCCCGACTTCGACCTGCTCGGACCGGAGTAGCCCCGGGCCGGGCCGCCGCCGCCGTCAGGCCGGCTTGCCGTCCGGCCCCTTCAACGGCGGGGGTCCCCTGCCCTTCGCCGGAGCGGCTCCCCGCCCCCACGCGCGGCCGTACTGGAAGGCGGCGCCGGCGATCCCGAGGATGCACGCGGCGGCGAGGATGGCCACGGGATGCGCGGCGAGGG
>DAOMFN010000405.1:0-1927 GCA_035429785.1 Anaeromyxobacteraceae bacterium | reverse complement strand
GCGGCGCTCCCGCTCTTCGCCCGGGCCGGCCTCGTGGCCGGCCGGGTCGCGCGGGTCACGTTCCCGGCCGGGCTCGTCGGATCGCTCTGCGGCGCGGCGCTCGTCCTCCTCGTCCCCCCGGCCGCGCTCCGCCCCGTCGTGCTCGGGCTCCTCGTCGTGGTGGCGGTGGTCCTGGCGATCCGGCCCGCCGCCCCGGCCGCACCCCGGGCCGGCGCGCATCGCTCCCTCGCGGTCGCCGCCGCCATCGCGCTCGTCATCGGGGCCTACGACGGCTTCTTCGGGCCGGGCACCGGCACGTTCCTCATCTTCGCCTTCGTCCTCTTCTTCGGTGCGGGCCTGCGCGAGGCCTCGGCCGACGCCAAGGTGGTGAACTTCGCGTCCAACCTGGCCGCGGTGGCCCTCTTCGCCTCCCGGGGGCTCGTGGCCTGGAACGTGGCCCTTCCCATGGCCGCCGGGCAGTTCGCGGGCGGGCTCGCCGGCGCCCACCTCGCCGTCCGGGGCGGGGACCGGCTCGTGCGCTGGGTGGTGCTCCTCGTGGTCGTGGCGCTCGTCGTGAAGCTCGGCGCGGACCTGGCCCGCGGTTAAGTCCGGGGCATGGCCCCCTCCGCGAAGAAGAGCCCCGAGCCCCAGGACCTCCTCGTCCGCGCCGACCGCCGTGCCGCGCTGGAGGAGTCGTTCCGCCATCCCCTCAACCCGGAGTCGTCGCTCTCCGGCACCACCCTCTCCCGCCTCACCGGCCTCGTGAAGTGCGGGGTGAACTTCATCCGCGTCCCGCCCGGCAAGGAGTCGTTCGTCCACCACGTCCACCTCGTGGACGAGGAGTGGATGTACGTCCTCTCCGGCCGCGGCGAGCTGCGCATCGGCGACCAGCGCTTCGAGGTCGGGCCGGGCGACTTCGCCGGGTTCCCCCCGCGCACGCACGCCCACCACCTGCGCAACACCGGCGCCGAGGACCTCGTCTACCTCTCCGGTGGCGAGGCCATCGACCACGGCATCGCCGACTTCCCCGAGCTCGGGCTCCGCCTCACCCACGTGGGGAACGAGGCGAAGGTCTTCCCGCTGGAGGCGGGGCGGGACCTCTTCGGGAAGTAGCGTCGCCGCCTAGCAGCGCTCGTACTTCCAGTTGCGGGCCTTGCCCTCGGCCATCCAGGCGACCGCCTGGGCGAGCCGCCGGCTCCGCGTCTCCGCCGCCTTGGCGCCCGTGATCCACTCCACGTAGTCGCGCCGCTTCGACGGAGGGAAGGCGTCGAAGGTGGCCCGCGCCCGCGCGTCCTTCCGGAGGGCCGCGGCGAGGTCCGGCGGGACCCTGGCCTCCGGCTTCCGGGCGCGGGCCGGCTCGCCGGCACCGGCGCGCTTCCGGGGTGAGGCCTCGGCCGCCTCGTTCAGCTTCGCGGCGCCCCGGAGGATGCGGACGAGCTCCGCCTTCGGCGGGAGGTCGTCGAGGGACGTGATGCGCCCGAACTGCCCCATGGCGTCGTCCTTCGCGGCGCCGGCCAGGAGGTCGTGCCCGCGCCGGACGACGAGCGCGCAGTGCCCGTTGAATCCCGCCATGCAGCAGAGGATCCCGTGGTGCACCCAGTGCGGCATGCCCCACTTGATGGTCTCCTCGGCCTCCGGCACCGCCGTGCGCACGACGGCGCGCAGGTGGGACAGGATGGGGCGCGCGAAGGGCCGGGCCTTCGCGACGTAGGCGTCGACGCGTGGGTCCTTCGCCGTCCTGCGCGCTGCCATGCGGGCACCTCCCGGTCCGGGTCCACCCCGGTCCTATCCCGGCCGGCGGTGCCTCGCCAGCGGGGGCCCGCTGCTTGCCGCCCGTCCGGCCCCGGCATAGGACCGGACGATGCACCTCGCCGCCGCCGTCCTCCTGCTCTCGCTCGCCGCCCCCGTCGCCGCCCCGCCCGACGCGGTGGTCCCGGCGCCGCCGCCG
>DAOMFN010000404.1:0-1975 GCA_035429785.1 Anaeromyxobacteraceae bacterium | reverse complement strand
GGCCCGGCCGCCAGCGCCAGCAGGTGCTGGAGGCCGCGCGGGAGCCCGGTCGCGTCCACGGCGAGCGACTCCGCCCGTGCCGCCGCTGCCACGTGGGCCAGGAAGGAGACGAGCGAGGAGTCCCACCGCCCCAGCCCCGGGGACTGGAAGACCACCCGCTCCGGAGGTTCGGTGCGGACCTCCTGGATGGCGGCGGCGGGCAGCGGCGTGGTGCCGGCGAGGGACCAGTCGCCGGAGACCCGGACCGCGAGGGTTCCGTCGCCATCGCGGGCGAGAGCGACCGTGCCTTCGGGCATCGGCCACAGCCTACCGGAGGTCGCCGGCTCCGGTCGGTCCCGGAGGGGGCGGACCGCCGTTCACCCCGGGTCGCCGTTCTCCCGGCCCCGCCCCGTGCGGCGCGCCGCCGCCACGTTCACGAAGCGGGCGATGAGCGTGGCCACGTAGAGCTGCCCGGTGAGCGCCTGGGCCATGGCGAGCGCGCGGGTGGCGGGGTGGCGCGGCAGCGCGTCGCCGAACCCCACGCTCGTCATCGTGGTGAGGGAGAAGTAGATGTAGTCGGCCCCGGTCATCGGGCCGCCCTCCATCGAGAGCGCGCCGGGGCGGAGCTCGTTCGCGATCTCGTAGAGGAAGGCGAAGGTGGCGCCCACGAGGAGGTAGGCGAGGATGACGTCGAGGAGCCGGTCGGGCACCGGGTCGGCCTCGAAGACGTCGCGGAGCACGAGCACGGCGAAGGTCCCCGTCGCCAGCGCGGAGAGGGCGGCATCGGCGACGACGATGGCCCGGCCGTGCTCGACGAACCGGAAGAACTGGATCACGAAGGCCGCACCGGCCACGGTGACCACGAAGAGCCGCCCGTCCCCCCGGCTGAGCGCGACCATGGCGACGATCATCGTGGCCGCGAAGAAGAGGTCGCCGGCCCGCGGCGGGACGAGCTCCGTGCTCATCAGCACGGGTACGACGAAGATGCTGAACGCGAGCATGGCGAGGAGCGCGATGCGCCCGGTCCGGCTCCGAAGGAACGGCTCCTTCGCCATGGGCGCCATCCTATCCGATGCGTGCGCGCCCCGCGTGCGGCCCGGCGGGCTCCTTGCGGGCCTGCCCGGTCCGCGGTATCCAAGGCCCCTTCCGGCGCCAGAGGCCCCGTAGCTCAGGTGGACAGAGCGGCGGTTTCCTAAACCGCAGGTCGGGTGTTCGAATCACCCCGGGGTCACCAGCATCCACTCCGCTGGACGCGAGGGCCCGGATCGGTCTTGGTAGGGGGATGGCGCGAGAGCAGGGAAGCCTCCGGAAGACCGACGTGCCCGCCGGGGTGCGCGGGGTGCTCTCCCGCCTGCGCGCCGCCGGCCACCCGTCCTGGGTGGTGGGCGGTGTGGTGCGCGACCTGCTCCTCGGGCGCGTGCGCCACGACCCGGACGAGTTCGACGTCGCCACGCCGGCCACGCCGCAGCAGGTCCAGGCCCTCTTCCGGAAGGTCGTCCCCACCGGGATCGAGCACGGGACGGTGACGGTGCTCGAGGACGGGGCGCGCGTGGAGGTGACCACCTTCCGCGGCGAGGGGGAGTACGTGGACGGGCGGCGGCCCAGCAGCGTCACCTTCCACGGCGACCTGGATGCCGACCTGGCCCGGCGGGACTTCACGGTGAACGCCATGGCCTGGGATCCCCTCGACGGGGAACTGCGGGACCCGTTCGGCGGGCGCAGGGACCTCTCCGCCGGGCGGATCCGCGCCGTGGGCGAGGCGCGAGACCGGTTCGCCGAGGACGGGCTGCGGCCGCTCCGGGCCGTCCGGTTCGTCTCCCAGCTGGGCTTCCGGCTCGCTCCCGGGACGCGGGCGGCCATCCCCGGCGCCCTTCCCGTCGTGGCCCGGGTCTCGCGGGAGCGCATGGCCGAGGAGCTGTCCCGGCTGCTCGTCGGCCCGCACTCCGCGGCCGGTCTCGAGACCCTCCGGGCCACCGGCCTCCTCGGCGTGGTCCTC
>DAOMFN010000403.1:0-1997 GCA_035429785.1 Anaeromyxobacteraceae bacterium | reverse complement strand
TGCGGTCGCCGCGGGCGCGCAGGGCGGCCTCCTTCAGGCCGGCGCGCCCCTGCGCGGGCTTCGGGGCCTTGCCCGTGAAGAAGCGCTTCGCCGGCGCCTTGCCCTTGCCGGCCGCGCGGGCCTTCGGTCCGCCCTTCCGGGAGGGCTTCCCGGCGCCCCGGCCGGCGCCCTTGCCGCCCGCCTTCCGCGCCCCCGGTGCCTTGCCCGACCTCGCCGCCGGCTTCCTGCCCTGGGTCCCCTTCGCCATTCTCTCCGCTCCTCCTCAGGTCCGGACGTGCCCGCGCCCCTCCACGACGTACTTCTGCGTGGTGAGCTCCTCGAGCCCCATGGGACCGAACGCGTGCAGCTTCGTGGTGCTGATGCCGATCTCGGCGCCGAGCCCCAGCTCGCCGCCGTCGTTGAACCGCGTGGATGCGTTCACCATCACGGCGCTCGCCTCCACCTCCCGCTCGAAGCGGCGGGCGGCGGCGAGGTCGTTCGTCAGGATGGCCTCGGTGTGGAGCGACCCGTAACGGGCGATGTGGTCGAGTGCGCCGTCGAGGTCGGCCACGACGCGCACGGCCAGGATCAGGTCGAGGAACTCCTTGCCGAAGTCGTCCTCGCGGGCCGGCACGCAGGGCACGCCGGCGCGGGAGAGGATGGCGAGCGCGGTGGGATCGCAGCGCAGCTCCACCCCGTGGCCGGCGAGCGCCTTCCCCACGGGCGGGAGGAGCCGCTCCGCGGCGCCACGGTGGACGAGCAGGCACTCGGTGGCGTTGCAGACCCCGGGGCGCTGGACCTTCCCGTTCACGGCCAGGGCCACCGCGTCGTCGGCGCCGGCGCTCTCGTCGAGGAAGAGGTGGCAGACGCCCTGGTAGTGCTTCACCACCGGCACCCGCGCGCGCTCGGCGACGGCGCGGATGAGCCCGGGGCCGCCGCGGGGGATGGCGAGGTCGATGAGGTCGTCGAGGGCGAGCAGCTCGAAGGTGGCCTCGCGGTCGGGGACCGGGACCACCTGCACCGCGCCGGCCGGGAGCCCGGCCTCGGCGAGCCCCTCGGAGATGGCGCCGCCGAGCGCCAGCGAGGAGGCCAGCGCGTCGGAGCCGGGGCGCAGGATGCAGGCGTTGCCGCTCTTCACGCAGAGTGCGGCGGCCTCGGCGGTCACGTTGGGGCGCGCCTCGTAGACCATGAGCACGACGCCGAGCGGGATGCGGACCTTCTTCACCGAGAGCCCGTTGGGACGCGGCCAGCTGGCGGTGACCCGGCCGACCGGATCGGGGAGCGAGGCCACCTCGCGCAGCGCGGCCGCGATGGCCTCGAGCCGCCGGGCGTCGAGCCGGAGGCGGTCGAGGAAGGCGTCGTTCTGCCCGGCCTTGCGGGCGGCCTCGAGGTCGTCGACGTTGGCCTGGAGGATGGCGTCGGTGCGGGCCACGACGGCGTCGGCGGCGGCGAGCAGGGCCCGGTTCTTCTGGTCGGTGGAGGCGTAGGCCAGGGTCCGCGCGGCCCGGCGGGCCTCGGCGGCGAGCGCCCGCATGCGCAGCCCGAGCCCCGGGGCGGCGGCGCCGCTCACGCGGAGGCCTCGCGGCCGGGGTCGGTGAGGACCATGTCGTTCCGGTGGACCACCTCGTCCAGGTACTTATAGCCCAGCAGCCGCTCGATCTCGCTCGACTTGACCCCGGCGATGCGACGGACCTCGTCGGCCCCGTAACCGGCCAGCCCCCGGGCGAAGGGGGGCTCGCCGGCCACCGCGATGTCCACCGGGTCGCCCACGCCGAAGGAGCCCTCCACCCCGCGGATGCCGGAGGGGAGCAGGCTCTTCCCCTGCTCGGCCAGGGCCCTGCGCGCCCCGGCGTCGACGAGGATGGTCCCGCGGCCGCGGGCGGCCAGCGTCAGCCACTCCCGGCGGCCAGCCCGCCGCTCGGCGGACGGGGAGAAGTAGGTGCCCACCGCCTGGCCGTCGAGGAGGGCCGCGAGCGCTCCGGGACGGCGGCCGGAGAGCAGCGCCGTGCCCACGCCCT
>DAOMFN010000402.1:0-2013 GCA_035429785.1 Anaeromyxobacteraceae bacterium | reverse complement strand
AGGCCTCGCGCAGCACGGCGAGCATGGCTTCGGCGGGCTCGACCGCGACGACCGGGTGCCCGCGCCGCGCCAGCGGCCCGGCGAGCAGCCCCGTGCCCGCGCCGAGCTCGACCACCCTGCCGCCGGGGCCCGCCAGCGCCGAGAGCCGGTCCACGAGCGGCTCCGGGTAGGGCGGCCGGGAACGGTAGTCCTCGGCGAGCCGGTTGAAGATCCAGCGGTCCGCATCCCCGGTCGAGACGCCCAGTCGGCCCATGGACCGGAGCGTACCAGCACCCGGGGCCGCGCGGCGGGAGAGTCGCAACGCCGGCGCCGGGGCACTACACTCCGCCCGGTGAGCGAGCCGGTCGTGCGGATCCGGGGGGTGTCGAAGCGCTACGGCGACTTCACGGCCCTCGACCAGGTCGACCTCGACGCCGAGGCCGGCGAGATCCTGGCGCTCCTCGGCCCGAACGGCGCGGGGAAGACCACCCTCATCAGCATCGTCGCCGGCCTGGTCCGGGCCACCTCCGGGGAGGCCCGGGTCCTCGGCCGCGACGTCGTCGCCGACTACCGCTTCACCCGTCGGGCGGTCGGGCTCGTGCCGCAGGAGCTCAACTTCGACCCGTTCTTCTCGGTGGAGGAGACGCTCCGCTTCCAGGCGGGGTACTTCGGCGTTCGCCTCGGGGAGGAGCGGCTCTCCGAGATCCTGGAGGCGCTCGACCTGGCCGGGAAGCGCCACGCCAACACGCGATCGCTCTCCGGCGGGATGAAGCGGCGCCTCCTCATCGGCAAGGCACTGGTCCACGAGCCGCGCGTGCTCTTCCTCGACGAGCCCACCGCGGGCGTGGACGTGCAGCTCCGGCAGCAGCTCTGGGCCTACGTGCGGCGCCTCCGTGCGCGCGGCACCACCATCGTCCTCACCACCCATTACCTCGAGGAGGCCGAGGAGCTCGCCGACCGCGTCGCGGTGATCGACCGGGGTCGGATCGTCCTCGTGGAGGACAAGGACCGGCTGCTCGAGCGCAAGGGAGGGCGGACCCTGCGCCTCACCCTGGCCGGGCCGGCGGCGGAGGTCCCGCCGGCGCTCTCCGCGCTCGGGGCCCGCCTCGAGGAGGGCGGGCGGGTGCTCGCGGTGGAGGCGCCGCAGGGCGGATCGCTCGCGCCGGCGCTCGCCGCCGTCGCCGGGGCCGGGCTCCCGGTGGCCGACCTGGAGACGCGGCGGGCCACGCTGGAGGAGGTCTTCGTCTCGGTGCTGGGGCGCGACCGCGGGGGAGGGGCCCCGTGAGCGGGCTGGGCGTGCGGACCCTCTTCGTGAAGGAGATGCGCCGGTTCCTCCGCGTGCCGGGACAGACCCTGCTCTCGCCGCTCATCACGACCTCGCTCTACTTCCTCGTCTTCGGGTGGTCGCTGGGCAGCCGGATCCAGGAGGTGGGGGGCGTGCCCTACGCCCGCTTCATCCTGCCGGGCCTCGTCCTGCTCGGCGTCCTCACGAACGCCTACCTGAACTCGGCCTCGTCCCTCTTCGTCATGAAGCTCCAGGGGACGGTGGTGGACGTGCTCGTCTCGCCGCTGTCCTACGCGGAGATCCTGGGCGCCTTCGTGGCCGCCGCGGTGGCCCGGGGGCTCATCGTCGGCGGGATCATGTGGCTCGTGGGGGCCCTGTTCACGGGCTTCGGGGTGGCCCACCCGGCGGCCGCACTCGGCCTCCTCGTCGCCGTGGCCGCCGGCTTCGCGGCGCTGGGCTTCCTCACCGCCACCTGGGCGGGGAGCTTCGAGCAGGTGAACTTCCTGCCCACCTTCGTCGTCACCCCGCTCACCTTCCTGGGCGGGGTGTTCTACTCGGCGGAGATGGCCCCCCCGGCGCTCCGCTGGCTCACCCGGGCGAATCCGATCTACTACCTCGTCGAGGCCCTGCGCTGGACGATCCTGGGACGGGCGGATGCCCCGCCGGCGCTGGGCTTCGGCGCGGCAGCGGCGCTCGCCGTGGGAGGGCTCGCCGTCGCCTACGCCGTCCTCCGCAGCGGCTGGCGCCTG
>DAOMFN010000401.1:0-2036 GCA_035429785.1 Anaeromyxobacteraceae bacterium | reverse complement strand
GGGCGGCGGGCTCGAGCGCCGGATCCGGCACGAAGACGTGACCGTCGACGAGGGCTCTCATCTCCGCCGCGGTGGCGCCGGGGTGGGCCTCGAGGAGCCCCTGCAGGCCGCGCGCGGCGGCGAGCACGAGCACGTCGTCCCGGGCGCGCCTCGACTCTCCGAGGGAGAGCAACTCGCTGGCTGACGCCTGGAGGTGGAGGGGGAGGCCGGGGTGGATCCACCGGATCGCGTCGGCGTCCGTGCCGAGGCCGAACGACCCGGGGTGGCGCGCCGCGTACGGCGCGAGGACCTCGTCCAGCACCGCCTGGCGTGCGCGCGGCATCGCCAGGAAGGTCTCCTGGAGCCCGGCCGTGAGGTCGACGATGCCGGTGAGGAGCATCCGGCCCACCCGGTCCGGGAAGAGCGCGGCGTACCAGGTGCCGAGCCAGGTCCCGTAGGACGCCCCGTAGTAGCTGAGCTTCGCGTCCCCGGTGACCTCGCGGAAGAGGTCCATGTCCCGCGCCGTCGCGTCGGTGTTCATGTGGCGCGTGAGCGGGTTCGCGGCACAGGCCGCGGCGAGCATCCGGCCGGACTCGACCATGGCCGCCACGTTCGCCGGGCTCCGGTCGGCCGAGGGGTTGGTCACGAACGGAAGGGGCTCGGTCCCCTGGCAGGAGAGCCGCGTGCTCGACCCGGTCCCGCGCGGCGAGAAGCCGACGAGGTCGTAGATGCCGGAGATCCGGCGGTAAGGGCCGGCCACCGGGTCCTCGGGATCGGCCGTGGTCCAGCGGCTCGCGAACAGGAGGGCGACGGGGATCCCGTCGCCACCGGGTCCACCCGGGTTGAAGAGGATGGCGCCGACCCGCTCGGCGGGCAGCCCGGCCGCGACCCGGAGGAAGGCCACCGCGATCTCGCCCCGCGCCGGGTCGGCGTAGTCGAGCGGCGCGCGCATCGTCGCGCAGCGCACCCGGTCGCCGAGGGCCGCCACCCTCCCCGCGCTCGCCGCGTCCATCTCCGACGCGTCGCACGCCGTCCAGGTGAGCTCCTGGCTCCGGAAGGGAGCCATCGGGTCCTCCGGCGTCGTGCTTCCGCACGCCGCCAGGAGGGCTCCGAATCCGACGAGGAGGATCGCGCAGGAGGACGGACGTCGCGGGGAACTCATGAAGGGAGTATCGGCCTCCGCCGGCGGCGCCTCCCGGGCCATGCGGGGAGGGCCCCGAGGAGGACGGAGCCGGGGTGGGTCCACCACCTCCACGATGTGCGGTCCGGAGGCCCGCCGCGCGTGCCCCGGGTGTAGGATCCAGAGACGCCTGGCCGCACACCGGAGGTGGCCGTGGACTCGTACCGCTACCTCGACTTCGTCACGCGACAGATCATCCGGGCCTGGGTCGAGCGCGAGCCGGAGCGTCCGCCGCCGTGGACGCCGCTCCCGCGCCCCGTGGAGGATTGCACGGTGGCCCTGATCTCGACGGCCGGCGTCGCGCGGAGGGACGACGTCCCGTTCGACGAGGCCCGGGAGCGCGAGAACCCCTGGTGGGGCGACCCGACCTTCCGGCGCATTCCCCGGGAGACGACGGCCTCGGAGGTCGACCTCCACCACCTCCACGTGGAGCGCCGCTTCGCCCGGGAGGACCTCGACGTGGTCCTCCCGCTGCGTCGCCTGGACGAGCTCGTGACCGCGGGGAAGGTCGGGGCCAGCGCCCCCACCCACTACTCGCTCATGGGCTACATCCTCGACCCGACGGAGCTCGTGCAGGAGACGGCGCCGCGGCTCGTCGCCGCGCTGAAGGCCGAGGGCGTCGAGGCGGTCGTGCTCGTCCCGGCCTGACCCTACTGCTGCCGGTCCGTGGGGCTGGTCCAGCGGGAGATCGAGGCGTCGGGAATTTCCACGGTCTCCCTCTCGATGATCCCGGACTTCACCGCCAAGGTGGGCGTGCCCCGCCTGGCGGCGATCGCCCACCCGATGAGCCGGCCGATGGGGCGGCCCGGCGACGCGGAGGGGCAGCGGGCCGTGCTCGCCGCGACCCTCGACGTGCTGCGGACGGCGACGGCCCCGG
>DAOMFN010000400.1:0-2043 GCA_035429785.1 Anaeromyxobacteraceae bacterium | reverse complement strand
CGTGCCGGCCCTACCCGAGGCCGCGGTGCGGCTGGCCGTGCCGCTGCTCCAGCACGGCGTACACCTCGCTCGGGGTGACGTCGGCGGACGCGAGCACCACGAACAGGTGGTAGATGAGATCGGCCGCCTCGTGCGCCAGGTGGTCCTTCGTGTCCTGGCCGGCGAGGAGCGCCTGGTGGGCCTCGTTCACCTCGTGGGCCTCCTCGGCCACCTTCTTCCGCGCCTTCGACGGATTCTGGAGGAGGTCGCGGGTGTAGCTCCGCTCCGGACCGCCCTCCGCCTTGCGGGACTCGATGGTCGCCCAGAGCCGGGCCAGGAATTGCTCGTTCGCCATGGTTCCTCCCCTCGCGCCTCAGGGCGCGGGGTCGAAGCAGCTCCGCTTTCCGGTGTGGCACGCCGGGCCGGTCTGGCGCACCCGGTAGAGCACGGAGTCCCCGTCGCAGTCGATGCGGACCTCCAGCACCTCCTGCACGTGGCCGCTCGTGTCCCCCTTCCGCCAGAGCTCGCGCCGGCTGCGGGACCAGTAGTGCGCGCGGCCGGTGCGGGCGGTGGCGAGGAGCGCCTCGCGGTTGGCCCAGGCCAGCATGAGCACCGTGCCGTCCTCCTCCTGCGCGACGACCGGGACGAGCCCGCGCTCGTCGAAGCGGATGGCGTCCACGGGGACGGCGACCGGCGCGAACGTGGAGACGGGGTCCGGGGCGCTCACGGCCGCACCTCGAAGCCGCGCGCCGCGAGGAAGGCCTTCGCCTCCCCCACCGTGTGCTGGCCGTCGTGGAAGATGGATGCGGCGAGCGCCGCGTCGGCGAAGCG
This sequence comes from Anaeromyxobacteraceae bacterium, assembly GCA_035429785.1. Classification (GTDB taxonomy): domain Bacteria; phylum Myxococcota; class Myxococcia; order Myxococcales; family Anaeromyxobacteraceae; genus CAIOAK01. Next base: position 1,233 of record DAOMFN010000400.1, on the reverse strand, counting down.
GAGCCCCTCGGCGAGGTGCTCGAGCGTCCCCACGCCGCCCGACGCGATGACCGGGACGTCCACCGACGTGCAGACCTTCTCGAGCAGCTCCAGGTCGTAGCCGGCCCGGGTGCCGTCGCGGTCCATGCTGGTGAGCAGGATCTCCCCGGCCCCGCGGCGCGCCACCTCGCGGCACCAGGCGACGCCCTCTCGCCCGGTGGGGCGCGAGCCGCCGGCGACGTGGACCTCCCACCCGGTGGGGCTCGTGCCGGGGCGGCGCTTCACGTCCACGGCGACCACCAGCGCCTGGGCGCCGGCCACGGCGGAGAGCCGGTCCACGAGCGACGGGTCGGCCACGGCCGAGGAGTTCACGCTCACCTTGTCGGCCCCGGCGCGGAGCAGCGCCACGAAGTCCTCCTCGCTCCGCACGCCGCCGCCCACGGTGAGCGGCGCGAAGACCCGCGCGGCGGTGCGGGAGACGAGGTCGAGCAGCGTCCCCCGGTTCTCGAGCGTGGCGGCGATGTCGAGGTAGGTGACCTCGTCGGCGCCCTGGGCGTCGTAGCGGCTGGCGGCCTCGACCGGATCGCCCGCGTCGCGCAGGTTGAGGAAGTTGACCCCCTTCACGACGCGTCCGTTCTTCACGTCCAGGCAGGGGATGATGCGCTTGGCGGGCACGTCCGGATCCTAACCTTCCGCCGCGGCGATGGCCTCGCCGAGGTCCATGCGCCGCTCGTAGAGGGCCTTGCCGACGATGACGCCGGCGAGGCCGGCCGCCCTGCAGGCGGCCACGTCGGCCAGCGAGGCCACGCCCCCGCTCGCGACGCCCGGGATCCCGGCCGCCTCCTGCAGGCGCGCGGCGCCGGCCGCGTCCACCCCGGTGAACATGCCGTCGCGGGAGACGTCGGTGTACTCGACGAGCGTGACCCCGGCCCCGGCCACCCGCCGGGCCACGTCCGAGGCCGGGAGACCCGTCCCCTGGGCCCATCCCGCCACCTTCACCTCGCCGTCGCGGGCGTCGATGCCGGCGACCACCTGCCCCGGGAAGCGTGCGCAGGCCTGGGCGACGAGGTCGATCCGCTCCACCGCCGCGGTCCCGAGCACCACCCAGGCGACGCCCATGGCCACGGCCTCCTCGACCGCCGCGAGCGACCGGAGCCCGCCGCCGAGCTCGACCTCGACCCCCGTCGCCACGATGGCCCGCACGGCCTCCCCGTGCAACGGCCGCCCGGCGCGGGCGCCGTCGAGGGCCACGAC
>DAOMFN010000399.1:0-2060 GCA_035429785.1 Anaeromyxobacteraceae bacterium | reverse complement strand
GGCCACCGGGCGGGGGCCTTGCGCCGGAGCGGGCGTGAGGGACGGCGCCGGGCGGGAGGGCGAGGCCGGCGTGGTCCGCGGATAGGCGGCCGGCATCGGCTCGGGCGTCACGCCCTCGACGAGCTCGCGCACCCGCGAGAGGAGCGCCTGGCTGTCGAACGGCTTCACGACGTGGCCGTCGGCGCGCGCGGCGCGGGCCCGGGCCTCGTCGAGGGGATCGGACGTGCCGGCGAGCAGGATCACGGGCACGTCGGCGAGGCGAGGGTCGGCCTTGATGGCGGCGCACAGGTCGTAGCCGCTCATGCCGGGCATCCCGCAGTCGGCCAGGACCACCTCCGGCCGGTGCTCGTGCGCGAGCCGGATCGCCTCCTCGCCGGAACTGGCCGCCGTCACGCGGTAGTCCTCGTGCGCGAAGACGATTCCCACGACCTTCTGGATGGTGACCGAATCGTCGGCGACGAGGAGGTTCTTGGGCATGCGGTTCCCGCTCCCGGGGGCTCAGGGACAGCTAACGCGGGGCTCCTCCGAGTGTCAATCTTCCTCGCGACTTATCTCGCCTCGGCCGGGGCGAGCAGCGCGTCCCAGGCCGGCCGGCGCGCGGGGCCGGCGGCCGTCCCCTCGGCGAGACCGAGAACCCTGTCGACGAGGACCCCCGAGGTGGCCCCGCCGGCGTCGAGGAGCAGCAGCACCCCCGGCTCGGTCGCGGCAGGCACGCCGAGGAGCGCCGCGGCATCCCAGGTGGGGTGGATCGCCCGCCCGTGGTGGAGCAGGCCGCGGAATCCGGGCGGCGGGAGGGGGGTCGGGAAGATCCGCTGGCGCTCCAGCACCTGCACGACGAGGGGGAGCGGAACCGCGAGCCGTTCCCCTCCCCGCTCCGCGATGAGCTCCCGGGCGGCAGGGGGGAGGTCGGGGAAGGCCGGGCGGGCGGCCAGGGGCTCCCGGCGCAGGTCGGGCAGCGCCTCCGGGAGGAGCTCCAGGTCGAGCTCGTCCCCGAACCGCATGGCCGACCGGAACGGGGCGGGCCGGGCCTCCACCACGCCGTCCGGGAGGCGGAAGGCCTCTGCGTGGGCGAGGTCGCCCACGCCCCGCATCGAGTCGACGAGCAACGCGGGCGGGCCGGCCGAGTCGAGGAGCAGCGAGAAGCGGGGCTCCGACCGGAGGCCCAGGCGGGCGGCGAGGTCGAACGCCCCGTCCCCGGGCTCGGCCGGCGGGGCCCCGTCCACCGGGACGATCTCGCGGACCGCGGCGAGCGGGAGGGAGAAGCCCACGCCTCCGGCGAGGAAGCGGAGGACCTGCCGGTGGGGAGGGGCCATCACCCGTTCATGGTATACCAGCACCATGCAGGCCTCGGTCCTCCTCGTGGACGACGAGCGCTTCGCTCGGACCCTCTACGCCGACTACCTCCGCGCCGCCGGCTACGCCGTGGAGGTGGCCGAGGACGCCCCTGCGGCCCTGCGGATCCTCGAGCAGCGGCGCTTCGACGTGCTGCTCACCGACATCGTCATGCCCGGCGGGGACGGCCTCCAGCTCCTCGCCGACGCCAAGCGCCTCGACCCCGACGTGCAGGTGGTCGTGATCACCGCGCTCGACCGGGTGGACCCGGCGGTTCGGGCCATGCGGGCCGGCGCCGCCGACTACCTCGTGAAGCCGGTGACGCCCGAGCTGCTCCAGCTGTCCGTGCAGCGATCGCTCTCCACCCGGGCGCTCCTCGCCGAGAACTCGGCGCTCCGCGGGCACGTCAACCTCTTCGAGACCTGCCAGCGCATCACCGGCACGCTGGAGCGGGACAAGGTGGTGCCGCTCGCGCTCCCCGCCCTCGCGGCCGAGTGCGGGGCCCGCGCCGCGGTGCTCCTGGAGCGGGACGGGGACGATCGCTGGCGGCTCTCGGGCGCCCACGGCCTGCAGAACGAGGAGGCCGCCGAGCTCCTCGCCCCGGCCCTGGCCCGCCTCGCCGGGCTGGTCCCCGACGCCACCCTGCACCTCGAGCTCCCCCCCGCGGCGGGTCTCCCCGGGACGGGCTGCCTCGCCCTCCCGCTCGCCGACGGCGCCGACGTCCTGGG
>DAOMFN010000398.1:0-2066 GCA_035429785.1 Anaeromyxobacteraceae bacterium | reverse complement strand
ACCGTGAAGTGGTTCAACGACGCGAAGGGCTTCGGTTTCATCTCGCAGGAGGGTGGCGAGGACGTGTTCGTCCACCACACCGCGATCAGCATGGACGGCTTCCGCACCCTGAAGGAGGGTGAGCGGGTCGAGTTCGACGTGGTCCAGGGCCCGAAGGGGCTCCAGGCCGCGAACGTCCGCCGGGGCTAGTCCCGGGGCGGTCCGTAGCCATCGAGCGGCCTCGGTTTTCCGGGGCCGCTCGTGAAGTTTCCGGCTATAAGAGCCGGAACCCAGGAGAGAGATTGAGCGAGAAGGAAGCAGGCATCGAGGTGCAGGGCTCCGTCGAGGAGGCGCTCGCCGGAGGCATGTACCGCGTCAAGGTCGACAGCGGGCCCACCGTGCTCGCCTACGCGTCCGGGAAGATGAAGAAATTCCACATCCGCATCATCCCCGGCGACCGCGTGAAGCTCGAGCTGAGCCCCTACGACCTCACCCGCGGCCGCATCACCTACCGCGACAAGTAGCCGTCGTCGTCGGCGTCGCCGGGTGCCGCGTCCGGGTGCGCGTCCGGCCCGTTCGCGAACGGGGCGGCCGCCATCCCGAGGGGCGCGATCGGCTCGGCCAGGGCCGCCTCCAGCTGTGCATCGGTGAGCTGCCCCTGCACGCGCATCTTCCCGAGGACGTCGTCGATCCGGGCGTTCCACCAGGGCGTCACTCCCTGCTTGACGAGCCGTGCGTGGAACCGGCGAGGGCTGGGGATGACGGTTGCGAGGAAGGCCGACTCGCGCACGGTGAGGTCCCGGACGTCCTTCCCGAACCAGAAGCGGGCCGCCTCCCCCACGCCGTAGACCCCCGGCCCCCACTCCGCGATGTTCAGGTAGATCTCGAGGAGACGGGCCTTCGGCAGGGTGGCCTCGAGGGCGATGGTGCCGAGCGCCTCCCGCACCTTGCGGGCGAACGTCCTCTCCGGGGAGAGGAAGAGGTTCTTCGCGAGCTGCTGCGAGATCGTGGAGGCGCCGCGCACCCGGCTCCGGTCCGCCACGGCGTTCGCGATCTCGCGGAAGTCGAATCCCCGGTGGCCGAAGAAGCCGGCGTCCTCGCTGGCGGTGACGGCCCGGACGAGCGCCGGGGGGATCTCGGCGTAGGGCACGAAGTCGGGGTTTCCCGGGCCCACCGCGATGCGCCGGCGCGGCTCCCCCGGGGCCGGGTCGATGGGGGTCCACTCGAAACCGCCGGAGAGCCAGCCAGGCCCGGCGGCCCGGGCCGCGCGGCGGAGGTCGTCGAGGTCGAGGTCGACCTGCACGTCCCACTGCTCCCGGCGATCGAGCGCCCCGGTCACCGAGGCCCGCGCGGAGAGCGCGCCGGACACGGGTGGGGCCGTGGGGGGCGGGCCCAGGTCCTCCGGCAGCGCATCCACGAGGGCGCGCCAGGGAACGTCGCGGGCCCGCAGGGAGACGGAGAACGGGCGGTCGCCGCGCAGGACGAGGCTCGCCGTCCCCTCGGCGGCCACCCGGCCGTCGTCGCCCAGCGTGAAGCGTCCCCAGGCGAGGGCGACACGCCGGTCACGCCCGTTCCAGGTGACCCGGCCGGACAGCCCGGCCGAGAGCGGGCCGAGGGGCGACGGCCCGGCCCGGGGGCCGTCCACGGCGAGGTCGGTCGCGCGCAGGTCGACGTCGGCCTCGGCGCCATCGCCGCCGGTTGCCGAGCGGCCGGATGCGGAGAGCGCGATGCGGCCCGAGGCGAACGAGAAGGGCAGGCGCTCGCGGAACCTGGGGGGAAGGTCGTCCGGGAGCGTGAGCGAGCCCTCGACGCGGAAGGAGAGCCCGCCGGGTTCCCGCGAGACCATCGCGTCGAGGTGCCCGCCGCGGGCGAGGACCACCTGGCCCGAGGCTCCTCCACCCCCGGGTTCGAGGGCCACGAACGCGTCGACGGGCCCGAGACCGCCGTCGCGCGCCGGGTCGAGGACCAGACCGCGCAGCGCCACCGCGGCCGGCTCCACCCGGCCCCCGAGCAGGGATGCGAGACGGGGCCGGACGACCACGCGATCGGCGCGCAGCAGGGGCGCGTCGGGTCGCCCGCCCAGGACG
>DAOMFN010000397.1:0-2070 GCA_035429785.1 Anaeromyxobacteraceae bacterium | reverse complement strand
TTTCTTCGACCACCAGTGGAGTCGATGTTAGAGACCCCGACCATGGCCAGCGCATCCAAGACCCGACGCAACGCGTCCCTCTCCGAGAAGTTCGCCGCCCACCTGAAGGCCGAGCGCCTCCGCCGGAAGCTGTCCCAGGAGACCCTGGCGTCGAAGGCCGGACTCTCCGTGTCGTACATCTCGATGCTCGAGCGGGAGCAGCGCACCCCGCCGCTCGACACGCTCGAGGCGCTCGCCAAGGCGCTGGGCGTGAGCCCGGCCTCGCTCATCTCCTGACCGGAACCGGCCGCGCGCGATGCCCGGCCGTGCGGCCGGGCGCCGGCGGGCTTATGATTGCGACTCACCCAGGGAGAGGCGCGATGGCGAGGACGGTCCACTGCAAGAAGCTCGGGAAGGAGCTCCCGGGGATGGCCTACAAGCCGTTCCCCAACGAGCTCGGCCAGCGCATCTTCGACTCCATCTCCCAGGAAGCCTGGAAGATGTGGCTCGAGCACTTCAAGATGATCCTGAACGAGTACCGGCTGGCCCCGGGCGACCCGCGCACGAACCAGATCCTCTTCCAGCAGGCCGAGCAGTTCTTCTTCGGCGAGGGCGCCCAGCTCCCTCCCGACTACGTGCCCCCGCCGCGGAAGGGATAGGCCGTGCGGGGCGCGGGCGAGGTCCTCCTCGTCTCGACGTACGAGCTCGGGCACCCGCCCCACGGCGTCGCCCTGCCCGCAGCGTTCCTCCACCGCGCGGGATTCCACCCGTCGGCGCTCGACCTCGCGGTCGAGCCCCTCGAACCCGACCGCGTCCGCAGGGCCCGGCTGGTGGCCGTCTCCGTCCCCATGCACACCGCCCTGCGGATCGGCCTCGACGTGGCCGCCCGGGTCCGGTCCATCCACCCCGGAGCCGTGCTCGCCTTTCACGGAACGTACGCTCCCCTCCACGCCGGGGCCCTGGTCTCGGCCGGCGCCGCCGCGGTGCTCGGCGGGGAGTGCGAGGAGGATCTCGTGGAGCTCGCCCGCGCGATGGAGCGCGGGGACGACCTCTCCCGGTTCGTCCAGCGGGGCGGCTCCGCGGCCACGCTGCGGCGGCTCGACTTCCCGCTGCCCCGCCGGGACGGCCTCCCCGCCCTCTCCCGCTACGCCCGGCTGCGCGAGCCCTCCGGCCGCGAGCGGCTCGCCGGGTACGCCGAGGCCACCCGCGGGTGTCTCCACACCTGCCGCCACTGCCCCGCCCCCGCGGTGTACGGCGGCCGCTTCTTCGCGATCCCGGTCGAGACCGTGGTGGAGGACGTGGCCGCCCAGGCGGCGGCCGGGGCCACCCACGTCACCTTCGGCGACCCCGACTTCCTGAACGGGCCGGTCCACGCCGTCCGCGTCGCCTCGGCGCTGGCCCGCCGGGTTCCCGGGATCACCTTCGACTTCACCGCCAAGGTGGAGCACCTCGTCCGCCACGCCGCCCTCCTGCCGGAGCTCGCGGCCGCGGGCGCCATCCTCGTCACCACCGCCGTGGAGTCCCTCTCCCCGCTCGTGCTGGAGCGTCTCGCCAAGGGGCACGGGCGGGAGGACGTCCACCGCGCCTTCGCCGCCTGCGACGCGGCCGGTCTCTCCCTGCGCCCCACGCTCGTACCCTTCACACCCTGGGAGACCCTGGACGGCTACCTCGACCTCCTCGACACGTTCGAGGCCCGGGGCTGGCTCTCCCGGGTCGACCCGGTCCAGTTCTCGCTGCGCCTGCTCGTGCCCCCGGGCTCGCTGCTCGTCGGCCAGCCCGGGATCGCCCTCGAGGGATACGACCCCGCCGCGCTCTCCTGGCGGTGGAAGCACCCCGACCCGCGGATGGACCGGCTCCAGGAGCGGGTGGCCGCCCGGGTGGAGTCGGGCGCGGCCTCCGGGGAGGATGCCGGCACGACGCTCGCCGAGGTGAAGGCGCTCGCGCTCGCCGCCGCCGGGCGCGCCCACGTCCACGTGGCCCGCCCGTTCTCCACCACCGGCTCGCCGCGGCTCACCGAGAGCTGGTTCTGCTGAGCGGAGCCCACCGCGGGGCAGTTGGCCCCGCTCCGGGAACGCTGACGGCCGGGGACGG
>DAOMFN010000396.1:0-2070 GCA_035429785.1 Anaeromyxobacteraceae bacterium | reverse complement strand
GTTTCCCCAGAGGCTCGAGCGGAAGCGGGCCGCCGGGGAGGCGGCCTTCGGCTCATTCCTGGGACGGAAGGTGAAGCTCGCGGTGGAGGTCTCCGCGGCGCCCCCGTCGGCGCCGGCCGTGCGGGAGGCGGCCGGCTCCATCGCGTCGGCCGAGCGGGCGGCGCGGGAGGCGCGCTCGGCCAGCGTGCGGGACGAGGCCCGGGCCCATCCGGCCATCAACGAGGCGGCCCGGCTGCTCGGCGCCGAGATCGAGGGAACCGACGAGCTGTAGGGCGCGCGGCGCCCGGGAGCGACCATGGACATCCAGTTCCTCATGCGGCAGGCGAAGAAGATCGAGAAGGCCGTCGAGCAGGCGAAGGAGAAGCTCGTCGAGCTCGAGGTCGAGGCGGAGGCCGGCGGCGGCCTCGTGCAGGTCCGCATGAACGGCCGCTTCGACGTCCGGCGGGTCACCATCGACCCGAAGGCCATCGACCCGGCCGGCAAGGAGATGCTCGAGGACCTGCTCGCCGCCGCGGTGAACGCGGCGCTCGAGAAGGCGCGCAAGCTCTCCGACGAGACGATGGAGAAGGCCACCGGCGGGCTGCGCATCCCCGGCCTGGGCGTGTAGGCCGGCATGGCCGTCGCCGACCCCATCGCCCGGCTCGTGAAGGAGCTGGCCCGGCTGCCGGGCATCGGCGAGAAGACCGCCCAGCGGCTGGCCTTCCACGTGCTCGAGGCCGGCCCGGCCTACGCCGAGGCGCTGGCCGCGGCCGTGGTCGGGGTGGTCCGCGACGTCCGCTGCTGCTCCCGGTGCCAGACCCTCACCGAGGCCGATCCCTGCGCCATCTGCTCCGACGAGCGGCGCGACGCGCGCCTCCTCTGCGTGGTGGAGGGGGTGCCCGACCTCGTCGCCATCGAGCGCACCCACGAGTACCAGGGGCGCTACCACGTGCTCCACGGCGCGCTCTCCCCGCTCGACGGCGTGGGGCCGGGGGACCTCAAGATCCGGGAGCTGCTCGTCCGCCTCGAGACCGAGCCGGCCGAGGAGGTGGTCATCGCCACCAACCCCGACGTGGAGGGGGAGGCCACCGCCCTCTACCTGGCCCGGCTGCTGAAGCCGCTGGGCATCCGGGTGAGCCGCATCGCCCAGGGCGTGCCCATGGGAGGCGACCTCGAGTACGCCGACCAGGTCACCCTGGCCCGGGCGATGGCCGGCCGCCGCGATCTGTAGGGCCGCGATATCGCGCCGCCGGCATTGATCCCCCCCGGATTCCCTGGTACGCCGGGGATACCGGTCACTCGTCGTCGCGGAGAGGGGAATGAACCCGGGCCTGGTGCTCTACGAGGAGGAATTCCGGAAGATCTCCGGGATCTGCGACCGCCTGACGCGCGATGCCAGCGCCAAGGTGGTCTTCCTCGTCGACAAGAACGGTCAGCTCATCGCCGCCTCCGGGCAGGCGCAGGGCCTCGACACGACCTCGCTCGCCTCGCTCACCGCGGGCAACGTGGCCGCCATGGGCGGCCTCGCCAAGCTCATCGGGGAGCGCGAGTTCCCCAGCCAGTTCCACGAGGGGGAGCGCGACTCGCTCCACATGTCCGTGGTCGGGGGCAGGGTGGTGCTCGTCGTGATCTTCGACGCCCGGAGCTCGCTCGGCCTCGTGCGCCTGCGGGTGAAGAAGGCCACCGACGAGCTGGCCCGCGTCTTCGACGAGCTGTCGCGCCGGCAGCCGGCGGCGGGGGCCCAGAGCCCCTTCGCCGAGATCACCGACGACGACATCGACAACCTCTTCAACGCCTAGCCCATGAGCTTCATCAACTACAGCTCGCGCGAGATCAACTGCAAGATCGTCTACTACGGCCCCGGGCTGTGCGGGAAGACGACCAACTTGCAGTACGTGTACGCACGGACCTCGCCGGAGGCGAAGGGCAAGATGATCAGCCTCGCCACCGAGACCGAGCGCACCCTCTTCTTCGACTTCCTCCCGCTGTCGCTGGGCGAGATCCGGGGCTTCAAGACCCGCTTCCACCTCTACACCGTGCCCGGCCAGGTCTTCTACGACGCCTCCCGCAAGCTCATCCTGAAGGGCGTGG
>DAOMFN010000395.1:0-2075 GCA_035429785.1 Anaeromyxobacteraceae bacterium | reverse complement strand
CGGAGATCACCGTCCGCATCGGGCGCGAGGGCTCGATCCTCCCCGCCAGCGCCGCTCCCTGCGGGAGCTGCCACGGCCCGGACGGCCTGGGGCGGCCGGAAGGGGGCGTCGTTCCCACGGAGATCACCTGGGGAGCCCTCTCGAGGCCCTATGGCCACGACCACCCGGGCGGGCGGAGGCACCCCGCCTTCGACGAGCGGTCGCTGGCGCGCGCGCTGCGGGAGGGCGTGGACCCGGCCGGGAACCCGCTCGATCCCGTCATGCCGCGGTACGCGATCCCCGACGCCGACCTGCGGAGCCTCGTCGCGTACCTCAAGGTCGTCGACCGCGACCTCGATCCGGGCATCGGCGCCACGGTCCTCCGGGTGGGCGTGGTCCTTCCCGACCGGGGGGCGCTCGCGGAGGTGGGCCTGGGCATGCGCTCGGTCCTCCAGGCGCGGGCGGACGCGCTCGCCGCCGCGGGCGGCGTGAACGGGCGGAAGCTGGAGCTCGTCGTGGCCGGCTACGACTCCGACGCCGAGGACGGTCGTGCCGCCGCGGAGCGGCTCGTCCGTAGGGAGCGGGTCTTCGCGCTCCTCTCCGGCTTCGCTCCGGCCGCCGAGGGGGCCATCGAGGAGCTGGCCGAGTCGGAGCGGGTCCCGCTCGTGGGGCCGTTCACGCTCTTCGCCCGGCAGGCCGAGCCGGTGCCGACCTTCGTCTTCTTCCTCCAGGGAGGGTTGCGGGAGCAGGCCCGCCTGCTCGCTGCGCACGCCGTGCGCGACCTCCGCGTGGAGCCCGCCCGCATCGCCATCCCCCACCCGGACGCTTCCCGCGCCGCCGAGGCGGCCGCGGGCGCCCGCGAGGAGCTCGGCAAGGCCGGGACATCCGCGGCCGGCTTCACCTGGTCGGGCCCGGTTCCCGACCCGGTGCTTCCGGCCCGGCTCGCCGCCCAGGGCGTGCAGGCGGTGCTCTTCCTCGGGGGCGACGCGGGGCTCGAGGCCTTCGCACGCGGGGAGCGGGAGGCCGGATTCGCCCCCTGGCTGCTCGCCTCCGGGACGCTCTCCGCGCGGGGCGCCTCCCGCACCCCTCCCTCGCTGCGGGGACGGATCCGGCTCGCCTATCCGTCCTCTCCCTCCGACGAGTCGCCGGAGGCGGCGGCGGGGCTCGCCCGGCTCCGCGCCCGGCTCGGGCTCGCCGACCGGAACCGCGCCTCCCAGGTGGCGGCGCTGGCGGCCTTCGACGTGCTCGTGGAGGGGCTCCGCCGGTCCGGTCGCCACCTGTCCCGGGAGCGGCTCGTCGCGTCGCTCGAGGGGCTCTACGACTTCCCCACCGGGCTCCTCCACCCGATCACCTACGGTCCCAACCGGCGGGTGGGCGCGCTGGGCGGCACCATCGTCGCGATCGATCCGGCGAGCGGCGCCTTCGCTCCAGTGGGGGGATGGAGGCCTCTGGAATGACTCGCGCACCCACCGCGCTCGTGGCCGCCGTCGCCTCGGCCGTCGCGGCGATGCTCGCGCTCCCGGTGCCGGCCGCGGCCCAGCACGCCGGCGACGCCGTCCGGGTGAACGGGGTCGGCATCTCGAACGAGCGGGTGGACCGCTTCCTCGTCGAGTACCTGGCGCAGAAGGGTCGGAACGTGCAGGCCATCCGCCACCCGGACGCCTACCGCCAGTACCGCGACGAGGCCGTCGACCAGCTCGTGAACGACGAGCTGCTCTGGCAGGAGGCCCGGCGGCGGAAGCTCGAGGCCACGCAGGCGCAGGTGGACGCGCTCGTCGCCGAGGGGCGCTCCCGCCACCCGGATCCGGGCGAGTTCGCGCGGCGCCTGGAGCGGGCCGGCCTCACCGAGGAGACCTACCCGGCCTGGGCGCGCCGGCAGGCCTCCATCAAGAACCTGCTCGCGAAAATCCTCGCGCCGGTCCGCGTGACCGACGCCGACGTCCACGCCCACTACCTCGCCCATCCGGAGAGCTTCACCTCGCCCGTCGAGCTCCGCGTGCGTCACGTGCTGGGCACGGTCGAGCCCGGGGCGCCCGCGCCGGACCGCGCCCGCGCCCGGGCCGAGGCGGGGGAGGTGCGCCAGCGTGCGCTCGCCG
>DAOMFN010000394.1:0-2098 GCA_035429785.1 Anaeromyxobacteraceae bacterium | reverse complement strand
GAGGGTGATCCCGGATCAGCCGGCCGCGCCCGCCGGCTGCGGCGTGCGGACGAGCCGCGACACGTCGTAGGACTGGGCGCGCAGCCGCTGGAGGATGCCCTCGTAGGTGGCCTCCGGCATCTGGGGCGTCCGGGAGAGGATCCAGAGGTACTCGCGGCTCGGGTGGCCCACCACGGCCCAGCGGTAGTCCGGGTCGAGGTCGATGATCCAGTAGTCGCCGGTGAACGGCCAGAAGAAGCGGACCACGAGCTTCGCGTTGGACGGATCCACCGACCAGGCCTTGGCGGTGGCCTGCCGCTCCGGGCCGTCGAGGGTCTCCTTGCGGCAGGTGTTCACCACGTCCACGTCGCCGTCCGTGCGCAGCGTGTAGGTGGCGGTGACGCCCACGCAGCCCTTCTGGAACGACATGGGGATGGTGGCGATCTCGTACCACTTCCCGACGTAGCGCCCGAGGTCCACCCGGTCGACGGTCCGGAGCGGCGGACCGGACGGCGCATGGGCGCAGGCGGCGAGGAGCGGGAGGACGAGGAGGGCGCGACGCATGCGGATCCCCTAACCGTTGCCGCCCTCCGCGCACGGCCTTATCGTGGCGTGCCGTGATCGAGGTCCGCGCGCTGCGCAAGGAGTACAGGGTCCACCGCCGCCCGCCCGGCCTCGCGGCCTCGCTCCGCTCGCTCCTGCGCCGGACCTACGAGCCGGTGAAGGCCGTCGACGGCATCTCCTTCTCCGTGGCGTCGGGCGAGCGCGTCGGCTTCCTGGGCCCCAACGGGGCCGGGAAGACGACCACGCTGAAGGTGCTCTCCGGCCTCCTCCACCCCACCGGGGGCGAGGTGCGCGTGGCCGGCTTCGTCCCTGCGCGGCGCGAGGTGGAGTTCCTGAAGGCCATCACGCTCGTCATGGGGCAGAAGCAGCAGCTCCTCTGGGACCTGCCCCCCACCGAGACCTTCGCCCTCAACCGCGCCGTCTACGAGATCCCCCGCGCCGAGTTCGAGGCGCGCATCCGCGAGCTCGTCGAGCTGCTCGACCTCGGCCGCGTCGTCGACAAGCCCACCCGGCAGCTCTCCCTCGGCGAGCGGATGAAGTGCGAGCTGGCGGCCTCGCTCGTGCACCGCCCGCGCGTGCTCTTCCTCGACGAGCCCACCATCGGCCTCGACGTCACCATGCAGGCCACGGTCCGGGACTTCGTCCGCTCCTACAACGAGCGGCACGGGGCCACCGTGCTGCTCACCAGCCACTACATGGACGACGTGCTCGCCCTCTGCCCGCGGGTGGTCGTGATCGACCGCGGGCGGCTCATCTACGACGGCGACCTGCGGCGGCTCTCCCGCGAGGTCCGCCCGGAGAAGCGGGTGGTGGTCCGGCTCGGGCAGGCGGTGCCGGAGGCGGAGCTCGCCCGGTTCGGGGAGCTCGTCTCGCACGCCGAGGCCCAGGCGGTGCTCCGGGTGCGGGGGGACGAGGTGGCGGCGGTGGTGGGGCGGCTGCTCTCGTCGCTCCCGGTCACCGACCTCACGGTGGAGGAGCCGCCGCTCGAGGACGTGATGAAGGAGCTGTTCGCGGGGTCGCGGCCGTCGCCGAGCCGGTGAGCCCCGGCGGGAGGCCTCAGGGCACCGGCCGGCCCGCCGCGGCGATCACCCGCACCTGCGACGCCGGGGCGAGCCGCAGCCCGTCGCCGCGCGGCTCGGTCTCCGTCACCTCGACGACGTCGCCGCGGAGCAGCCTCTCGAAGGCGCGGTTCGTCGCGGTGACGTCCTTCTCCTGCAGCGCGAGCCCCATCCGCCCCTCCGGGCCACAGCCCATGTAGCGGAGCCGCCCCTTCGACGGCAGCGGCTCGGACACGATGCGGAAGACCCGCCCCGGCGGCGGCTCCCGCCATCCCTCCCCCGGGGGCGCGAGCACGAGGTAGCTCATCTTCACCGCCTCCTTGCGCAGCCCGGCACGCCGGCCGATCTCCTCCACGACCGGCGGGACCTCCACCGGCCGCTCGGCGTGGCACCAGTCGGTGGGGCGGACGAGCGCCGGGCAGGGGCCGCGGAAGAGGCAGGGCGCGCGCACCGCGGCCCCGCGCGCGACGAGGAGGTCGCGCACCTCGAGCAGCGCC
>DAOMFN010000393.1:0-2107 GCA_035429785.1 Anaeromyxobacteraceae bacterium | reverse complement strand
CCCCGAACACGAGCGCCGTGCGACCGCCGGGAATTCCGGAGTGCACGGCGGAGGCGAGCGCGTCCGGATCGAGGGGCGGACGGCCGCGGACCCGGCGCGACTCCGTGCCCACGACCCAGGCGCAGTCGGCGACGGCCGCGTCGAGCGTCCGGTGCACCGGGACCGACTCCGCGAGGTCCTCGGCGCCGACGGCGAGCCGCAGGACGACCTCGCGATCCAACCCTTCCGGGTCGACGAGCGCCCAGTCAGCGTGTCCGAAGTTCCGGAGCACCCGCGCCGCGGCCCCCACGTTCTCCGGAACGCGGGGGCGCACGAGCACGAAGCGCACCGGGGCGGCGCGCCCGGTCCGGGGAGCGGGCACCGCTCCTCCCGGCCTAGCCGGCGTCGGAGCCCGGCGCGTCGGCCTCCTCCTCCTCGACGTCCGGTCCGGGAGGCAGGGTGGCCATGGCCTTCTTGATGTACTCCTGGTGCTGCTTCTCCTCGGCGCGCAGCTCCTCGAAGAGGCGCCGGACCTCGGCGTCCTTCACGTGCTTCAGCGCGTCGTCGAAGTAGCCGTAGGCCTTCTCCTCGGAGGCGAGCGCGACCTCCATGGCCTGACGGGGCGACATGAAGACGCGCGGCTGGCCGCGATCCGGGGCCTCGACGTCGTCGAGGGCCTCCATGGAGACGCCGACGGGGGCGTTGCCGAACATCTTCTGCCTGCGGGCCTTCAGCTCGTCGCGGTGCTTCGCCTCGTACACCGCCATGTTCCGGAACACCTCGTCGGCGTCGCCCTTGTAACGACCGCCCACGAGCTTCGCGAATTCGTCGTACCGGACCTTGGCCTCCTCCTCGATGAGGATGGCGAGGTCGAGCGCGTCCTTGAGGGTCAGCTTGGCGAAGTCGATCGTCTGGGGCATGTCACTCTCCGGCGCGGTTGTTGGTGCGGTGAGCCTCAGCTAATGCTGTTCGACCGGGGTTGGCTAACGGTTCGTTGGCACCCTTTTGGGTCGAGGAGCGTCCGATGGGGTCAGGATACGGGTCGGAAATCGTTTTTCGGCGCGAGACGAGGGTGGCGCGGCTCCACGATCCGCGCCGCGGCTTCGCGCTCTCCGACGTCGAGAGCGAGATCCGCTTCGACCCGCTCACCGGCGAGTCGTCCCGCATCTGCCACTTCGCGCTGCCCGCGGCCCCGCCGCCGGACCTCTCGGCGCACGTCGAGGCGCGGCGCGCGGGTTGCCCCTTCTGCCCCGGCAAGGTGGACGTGGTCACGCCGCGATTCCCGGAGGACCTCGTCCCGGGCGGGCGCTTCCGCCGCGGCGACGCCGTGGTCTTCCCCAACCTCTTCCCCTACGACGAGATCTCGGCCGTGGTCGTCCCTGGGCCCACCCACCTCGTCGAGTCCGCAGACATCCCGGCCGCCCTCGTCGCCTCCGGCGTCGCGGCGGCCCGCGACTTCCTCGCGGTGGTCCTCCCGCGCCTCGGCACCGGGCCCTTCGGCCTCGCCACCTGGAACCACATGCCGCCGGCGGGCGGGACCCAGATCCACCCGCACCTCCAGGTGGTGGGAACCACCGAGCCGGGCAACGCCGTCCGGCGCGAGCTCGCCGCCGAGGAGGCCTGGCTCGCGGAGCGCGGGCGCCCCTTCGCGCTCGACCTGCTCGCCGCCGAGGAGGCGGCCGGGCGGGTGGTCGGCCGCACCGGCGGCTGGACCTGGCACGTGCCCTTCGCCCCGCTCGGCGTGCTCGGCGACTGCCGGGCGACGTTCCCCGGGAAAGCCACGCTGCTCGAGCTCGACGACGCGGACGTGGCGGCCTTCGCCGACGGGCTCCGCCGGGTGATGCGCGGATTCGCGTCGGCCGGCCTCTGGAGCTTCAACCTCACCTTCGTGCCCGACCGGGCGGGGGCGCGCTCCGGGCGCCACGCCCTGTCGGCCCGCGTGCTGCCGCGCCTCTACCTCGATCCGGTCCTCCACGTGCGCGACGCGAACTACCTCCACCTCCTGCTCGGGGAACGCTTCTCCATGGCCTGGCCGGAGGAGACCGCGGAGCGGCTCCGTCGGGCCTTCGGGGAGGCCGGGGCGGCGCCCTAGCGCGCGGCGGCGCCCCTGCGCGCCAGCCAGGACTCG
>DAOMFN010000392.1:0-2109 GCA_035429785.1 Anaeromyxobacteraceae bacterium | reverse complement strand
CTTCCCCGGCCTTCCTCGGAACCGCCTCACCACGCGATTCGTCAGCGCCCGGGACAGCGCATACGGGGCGCAGATGAGGATGGGCCCGATCACCAGCGCGGCCCCCGGATGCACGGCGCCATAGAGGACGACCTGGAAGACGAGGTCCAGGATGACCCCCATGGCGAGCAGGTTTCGGGCGGCCGCCACGCCGCTCCTCAGCAGCTCTCGTCGTCGTTCCCCTGACGTGAGCAGTCCGAGCAGGTAGGGCGGATGCCCCGCCCTGGCATCCGCCAGGCCCCCTCGCACGCCCAGCAGGATGGCGACGGTGGGCTGCAGGATGAAGCGAAGACGTCCGCGTCCCGTGAACCGCGCCGGAAGTTCCTCCAGGAATTGCCTCGAGAACAGGTACACGCGACCCGTCTCGATGGTGTCGACGATCGCGGGCACCAGGGCAATCGCGATCGCGAGACTCGCGACCGCAGTCACCACCGCGTCCCGTCGTGGCTTCACGGCCTTCGCCATGGTCAACCCTCCCACGGGCGAACGGGGTCCCAAGCACGACGACCCCCCGGCGCTCGCCGGGTCGACGGCGGCGGACGACGACCCGAGGTCGCCCGATCGGCGGATCCTCCATCGTCCGGTCGGGTCCGGACACCCCAGGCGCGCGGTGGCGCGCTGGCCCTCGACATCGACGGTCGGTCCCCTTCACCTTCCGTTAGAATCCCCCCCGTGCCCCTGGCCCTCCGCATCGCCGCCGCGGCAGCCGTCGTCGTCGCCGCGCTGCTCGCGCTCGCCTGGCTCGCCCAGCGACGCCTCCTCTACTTCCCGTCCCGGAGCGACCTCCCGGAGGCCACCGCCTCGGCCCGCCGCCTCGGCCTCGAGCCCTGGAGCGACGGCGAGACCGCCTTCGCCGGCTGGCTCGCCCGCCACCCCGGCGGCACGCCGGTGGCGCGGGCCGTCGTCCTGCACGGCAACGCGGGGGAGGCCCTCCACCGCACCTACCTGCGCGACGTGCTGCAGGCGGCCGGCCTTCCACCGATGGACGTGCTCCTCCTGGAGTACCCGGGCTACGGACCGCGGGCCGGCTCGCCGTCGGAGGAGGCCCTCGTCGCCGCCCTCACCCGGGCCATCGACCGGCTCGGCCCCGATCTCCCCGTGCTCCTCATGGGGGAATCCCTGGGCAGCGCGGCGGCGGCGCTGGCCGCGGCGGAGCGCCCCGGAGTGGCGGGACTCCTGCTCGTGACCCCGGTGGCGAGCGTGACCTCGCTCGCCCGCCGCCACTACCCGTTCGCGCCGTCCTTCCTGGTCCGCGACCCCTTCCGCGCCGATCAGGCCCTGCCGCGCTACCCCGGACCGGTGGCCTTCCTCGTGGCCGGGAGGGACGAGGTGGCCCCGCCCGACCTCGCCCGGGCCCTCGCCGCCGCGCGCACCGGGCCGAAGCGGACCTGGGAGGAGCCCGGCGCCACCCACAACACGCTGCGTTACGCCCCCGGCGATCCCGTCTGGGCGGAGATCCTCGGCTTCCTCCTGGGCTACACTCCTCCCCGATGACCGCGCTCGCCCGCTTCCGATCCCCGGTCGGAACCCTCTCCATCGAGGCGACGGACGACGGCGTGTGCAGCATCCGGTTCGGCGGCCGCGACGGGGCCCGCCCGCCCATCAGCAGGAAGACCCGGCACAACCTGGAGGCCGCGCTCCAGTCGCTCGCCGACTACTTCTCCGGGCACCCGCCGCTCCTGCCCCCCCTCGACCTGCACGGCACCGAGTTCCAGCGCATCGTCTGGGCCGCGCTCCAGGAGATTCCCTGGGGCGAGACCGTCACCTACGGTGAACTGGCCGGGCGCCTCGGGGGCGCGGGCGCGCGGGCCGTCGGCACGGCGAACGCCCGCAACCCGGTGGCCATCCTCGTCCCCTGCCACCGGGTCGTCGCCAGCGGAGGCCGCCTGGGCGGCTACGCCGGCGGGCTCGAGGTGAAGCAGTGGCTCCTCGCCCACGAGGCGGCCCACGGGCCGGTGCTCCGGCCGCCCCGTCGCGCCTGACCGCCCCCCGCATCTCGTACTGACCGTGAATGCTGGACGCCGGCTGGACGGCGTGGGCAAATTTTCATTTCGGAATCGACCGCCCCGC
>DAOMFN010000391.1:0-2136 GCA_035429785.1 Anaeromyxobacteraceae bacterium | reverse complement strand
CCGGAGCCACGCCGGGGCGAGCCGGCAGCGGCGGCGGCGCTCCCGGAGGCGGGGGCTGGGGGGTGGATGCCGTCGGCGCGACGGGCGGCGCCTTCGCCCCGGCCTCGCCACCGGACCGCGGGAAGTAGTCGTCCACGGTGGTGCCGGCGCCGGGCTCGAGCGGCCCCACCATCTCCACCGGACCCAGGTCGCGCTCGTCGAGGGCGATGGCCTCGATGCCCCGGTGGTCGCCGAGGAAGAGCCGCCGGACGGCCCGCGCGATCTCGCGATCGCCGGCGATGGAGAGCTTCACGTGCCGCCCGGTCCGGAAGGCCAGCTCGTCGATCACCCCGATGTTGGTGGGATCGGCCATGGCCACCCAGAGGTAGGTGGGATCGGCGGCGTAGGGGACGAGCTGGTTCCTCTCGGCGAACTCGTGCGGGACGAGGCGCAGGGCGAGCTCCAGCGCCGGCCCGTACTCGATGCCCTCGAGATCCACGCGCGGGAAGCCGAGCTTCTCGGCCAGGGTGGCCACGATCTGCTCCTCGGTGGCCATCTTGAGGTCCACGAGCGCCTGCCCGATGCGCCCCCCCCAGCGGCGCTGGTGTCCCAGCGCGGCCTGGAGCTGCGTGCCGTCGATGACGCCGGCCTCGAGCAGGACCTCGCCGAGCCGCTTTCGCTGCGGGTTCGCCACGGGGAAAATGTAGCCCCTGCGGCCCGCCGGGTCGAGCCGGCGGCACGCCCCTCACGGGGAGTCGGCGCGGGTCGCGATGGCGAGGCGGGGCAGCCCCTGGCGCCGCGCCAGGTCCATCACGGCCACCACGCGGCCGTGCGGGACGCCCTCGTCGGCCTGCACGAGGACCAGGGTCTCCGGGTTCTCGGCGTGGGCCTTCACGAGGACCTCGCGGAGGGCCGCCTCGTCCACCACCTTGCCCTGCACGACCACCCGCCCGTCGGAGAGCACCGCGATGGCGAGGTCGTGGACCTCCTTCACCGCGTTCGCCTGGCCGCCCTTCGGCAGCTGCACCTTGATGCCGCCGTTCTGCCCGCCGGCCTCGGCGATGGCGGTGGTGGTGACCATGAAGATGATGAGGAGGACGAGGAAGATGTCGGTGAGCGGCGTGATGTTGATGTCGGCGAAGATGCCCGCGCCGGTGCCGGTGCCGCCCTCGTCCTCCGGCGTGCTCATCGACATGTCAGGCCTCCTCCGCCGCGGGTGGCCCGGAGCGGACCTCCTTCACGATCTCCAGGAACTCCTCGGTGAGGAGCTTGAGCTGGAGCTGGAGCCGCGCGGCGAGCACGTTCAGCATGTTGTAGAGGATGACCGCCTCGATGGCCACGGCGATGCCGCCGGCGGTGGTGATGAGGGCCTCGGAGATGCCGGCGGCGACCACGCTGAAGCCGCCCTGGCCGGTGACGCCCATCTGGTGGAACGCGCGCATGATGCCCACCACGGTGCCGAAGAGGCCGATGAAGGGGGCGGTGGCGCCGATGGTGCCGAGCACCCAGAGCCGGGCGCGGAGCTTCTGGTTCACCTCCTGGCGCTGCCGCTCGACCGCCGCCTCCAGCCGGGCGTCGGTCATCGGGCGCTTACCGGGGGGCGTCTGGACGAGCGCCGCGAGGAAGACGTCGGCGGCGGGCGACGTGGAGCGCTCGGCCTGGGCGCGGGCGTCCTCGACGTCGCCGCGGAGCAGCGAGCGGGTGACCGCGTCGGCGAGGCTGCGGGCCCGGTCGGTGAAGCGCCAGAGCGCGAGCGCGCGCTCCACCGCCACGGCCACGGCGAGGACCGAGAAGAGCGCGATGAGCCACATCGCGACGCCGCCGGTCTTCAGGACCGTGAGGAAGTCCATGTTCACGTCTTCGCGCCTTTCGGGGGAGCGGGGAGGGGCGAAGCTAGCCGATTCCGGGGGGGATTCAAGCCGAACCGCCGCAGGGGGCGGGGAGCGGCTCGGGCGCGGTCAGGGGCGGGCCGGGGTTGCGGGACGCACCGGAAGCTCGAGGGCCGGCGGGGGCTCCCCGGGAGCGAGCGGGATCACGCGGGCGCCGGCGGGCGGGTCGAGGCGGAAGAGCGCGTCGTCGGGCCCGCCGTCCACCTCCAGGTCGTCCTTCCAGCGGAGCGAGAGCTCGCCGCCGCCGCCGCGCAGCTCCACGTCGAGG
>DAOMFN010000390.1:0-2153 GCA_035429785.1 Anaeromyxobacteraceae bacterium | reverse complement strand
GCCCCCGGGCCGGCCGGGCCCCCCCCCCCCCTGCTTCAGGACCAGGCCCCCGCCGTCGGCGAGGGGGTGGTGGGGGGGAGCGGCCGCGAGCGCCCGCTCCAGGTTGTCCACGGCCGGGATGAGGTCCTTCACGACCGGGCCCGCGGCGTGGCGGGCCGCCTCCTCGCGCTCCCGCGCGGTCCGCTTGCGGAAGTTGTCGAGGTCGGCGGCGGCCCGGAGCAGCCGGTCGTGCTCGGCGGCGAGCTCCCCCTCGAGCCGCTTCACCTCGGCGGCGAGGTCGGGTCCGGGGGTCTCCACCTCGACGGGTGGATCGGCCGGGGCCTCCCCATCGCCGTGCCTCTCGACGCTCTTCAGCGCCTCCTCGAGGACGGACGCGGGAATGTCCGCGGCGAAGCTCCCTTTCTCTCCGGTACCGGGCATGGCGGGATCGTCGACGGCGGGGCCGTCGTGACCTTCGACTATGGCACGGGCTCCGCGGCGGCGGCAAGGATCACACGTCCCAAGTCCCCGGGACGTCTCGGGAAAGGTGCGTCCGGAGCGCCCTACCCGCGGTCGCCGTCGGAGAGCGCCCGGGAGATCTCGCGGGCGGTGAGGTCCACGAGGGGGATCACCCGGGCGTAGTCCATCCGCGTGGGGCCGATGACGGCGAGCGCGCCGAGCACCTGCCCGTCCCGCACGTAGGGGGCGGCCACCACGGAGACGTTCGAGTCGGCGGCGAGGTCGCTCTCCGCGCCGATGAAGATGCGGAGCTCGCGGGCCTGCAGGACCCGGTCGAGCACCCGCAGCACCCGGTCCTTCTCCGCGAAGGTCCGGAGCAGCGCCCGCGCCTTGCCCATGTCGGCGAACTCCGGCGCGTCGAGGAAGGTGGCGGCCCCGTCCACGAGGACCCGCTCGCCGCCCGGGGGCGGCAGCGCCTGCTCGGCGAGGCGCAGGGCCTTCTCGAGCAGCACGCGGAGCGCGGTCTCGTCGGCCCGCATGTCGGCGACGATGGCGTCGCGCAGCCCCTCGAGGCCGGTCGTGGCCAGCTTCTCGGACAGGTAGGCGGCGGCCTGCTCCAGCTCGGCGGTCGTGTAGGGCGCGTCGAGCTGCACGATCTTGTTCGTGACCAGGCCGGCCTGGGACACGAAGACCACGAGCACGCGGTTCTCCCGGAGCCGGACGAACTCGACGTGCCGCGTGGGGTCGCTGCGGGGCGGCGGCGTGGAGACCGCCCCCACGTGGTGGGACAGGGAGTGGAGGAGCTCGGCGGTCCGGCCGAGCAGGCTGTCCACCGCCGGCGCGCCCTGGGCCACGAGCCCGATGCGCTCCCGGTCCGCCGGCGAGGGCGGGCGCACCTTCACGAGGAGGTCGACGAAGAGCCGGTAGCCGGCCGCGGTGGGGACGCGCCCGGCCGACGAATGGGGCTTCTCGAGCAGCCCGAGCTCCTCGAGGTCGGCCATGACGCTGCGGACCGTGGCCGACGAGACCTCCAGGTCGTGGCGGGCCCGCAGGGTCTGGCTCGCCACCGGCTCGCCGGTGTGGATGTGGTCCTGGACGATGGCGCGGAGGATCTCGCGCTCGCGGCGGCTCAGCTCGTGGTCCGGGGCGACCATGCCCGTCCCTAGCGGGTCTCCAGGTGCCGCTCCGCCGCCTGGGCGAGCGACGCCACCCTCCCGGCGCGCAGCTCGCGCCAGCGGGCGAGCGCCGTCGCCCGGTCCCCGCTGGCCTCGGCGACCATCGCCTCGAGGTGGGTCCGCTCCTCCGCCGAGTCGAAGACCATCTGCCGGCGCATCGCGCCGTCGGGGTCGAGGCGGAGCGCCTCCGCGGCCAGCCGGGGAGCCTCGGCGTCGCCCCGCGCGTCGGCGAGGAGCGCCTGCGCCCAGGCGGGCTCGGCCCGGCCCGGGTCGATCTCCCTCGCCGCGTCGAGGTGGGCCTGCGCCGCCGGGAGGAAGCCGTCCCCGGCGTAGAGGTCGGCCAGGTTGACGAGCGCGGCCTGCTGCTCGCGGGGGCCTCCCCGGGCCACGACCTCGTCGAGGAGCTGCCGCGCCGCCTCGGCGTGCCCGGCCAGGTTGTAGGCCACCGCCAGGTCGTTCAGCGCGTCCATGCGGCCGGGGTCGGAGGGGACCACCGACTCGAACCCGGGCCGTACATAATCGACGCCGATCGCATTGAAG
>DAOMFN010000389.1:0-2154 GCA_035429785.1 Anaeromyxobacteraceae bacterium | reverse complement strand
GAGCCGTCCGGGTTGGAGCGGACGATGATCTCCCCGAACTCCTGCGGGTCGAGGAGACGGCCCCGGGTGCGCATCTGGTAGGTGAACTCGGTGCCCTTCGGCGCCGGCGGGCCGCCGATCTGCCCGGCCGGGAGCAGCACGTTCTGCTGCTTCACCGCGTTCGAGAGGTCGGCCACGGTGAGCCCCAGCGTCTTCAGCCGGTCGGGGCGCACCCAGATGCGCATGGCGTAGTCGGAGCCGCCGAAGAGGATCACGTCGCCGACGCCGGAGATGCGCTTCACCTGGTCGTTGATGTTGATGGCGGCGTAGTTCGACAGGAAGTTGTTGTCGAAGGCGCCGGAGGGGGAGGTCAGCGTGACGAGCAGGAGCGGGAAGTTGAGCGACTTCTTCACCGTCACGCCGTAGTTCTTCACGTCCTGCGGGAGGCTCGCCATGGCCTGCGAGACCCGGTTCTGGACGAGCACGTTCGACATGTCGAGGTTGGAGCCGACCTCGAAGGACACCTGGAGGTTGTAGGTGCCGTCGTTGGCGTTCGTCGACTTCATGTAGATCATGTTGTCGACGCCGTTCACCTGCTGCTCGACCGGCGCCGCCACCGACGTCTCCACGTCGAGCGCCGAGGCGCCCGTGTAGGTCGTCGTGACCTGGATGAGCGGCGGGGTGATGTCCGGGTACTGCGCCACCGGGAGCCGCGTGATGGCCACCCCGCCCATGATGATCATGACGATGGAGATGACCATCGCCACGATCGGGCGGCGGATGAAGAAGCTGCCCATGGCCTACTTCCCTCCGGCCGGCGCGGCGGCCGGGGCCGCCGGAGCGCCGTTCGCGGCGAGCTTCGGCACCACCGTCATGCCGTCGCGCAGCCGCTGGATGCCCTCCACCACCACGACGTCGCCGCTCTTCAGCCCGTCCTCGATGATCCAGTTGCTGCCGACCTTGGCGCCGGGCTTCACCTTCCGGGTCTCGACCTTGTTCTCCGGGGTGACGGTCACGACGGTGTAGGTGCCCTGCAGCTCCTGGACGGCGCGCTGGGGGACGAGGATCGCGCCCTTCACCACCTCCGATTCCGCCTTCACCTTTCCGTAGAGGCCCGGGCGAAGGGTCTTCTGTGGATTCGGAAAGGCGAGGTCGACGCGCAGCGTGCCGGTCTGCGGGTCGACGGCGCGGTCCACGAAGAGGATCTTCCCCGGGTAGGGATGCTGGGTGCCGTCGGAGAGGATCAGGATCGGGGGGCTGCCGCCGCGAACGGCCTTGCCGGCGTCGACCGACCGGGTGAAGCGCAGGTAGTCCGCCTCCGGGATGGCCACGCTCACGCGGATGGGGTCGATCGACGACACCGTCGTGAGGAGCGTGGGCTCTCCCTTGCCCACGAGGTCGCCGACCTTGTGCTCCGCCTTGCCCGCGATGCCGGTGATGGGCGAGGTGATCTTCGTGTAGGAGAGGTTGAGGCGCGCCTTCTCGACGTTGGCGCGGGCCGCCTCGATCTGCGCGGCGCCCGTCTTCCGGGCCGAGATGGCGTTGTCGAGCTCGGCCTGGCTCACCGCCCGCTCGGCGGCGAGCGGGGTGAACCGCTTCACGTCGAGGTCGGCCTTGTCGAACTGGTTCTGGGCGGAGGCCAGCGTGGCCTGCGCCTGGGCCAGTGCGGCGATGTACTGCTGGTCGTCGATGGTGAAGAGGAGCTTCCCCTTCGCCACGGTGGAGCCCTCGGGGTAGTCGATGGTCTGGAGGTAGCCCTCGACGCGCGCCCGGATCTCCACGTCCTCGAACCCGCGGAGCTGGGCGACCAGCTCGAAGTCGAGCGGGGTGTCCTTCGACTCCACCTTCACGACCGGGACCTCCTGGGGAGGCATCGCCGGGGGCGCCTTCTCGCCGGAGGAGCAACCGGCGGCGAGGAGGAGTGCGGAGAGGGGAAGGGCGAGGAACGCGGAGGGGTGACGTGGACGGCGCATGGAGGTCCTCTCGGAAGCGCTTCTGAGCACCGAGGTATAACCCGCGCGGCCCCGGCCCGGGCACTCCGAATGACCGCCTAACGCCCGGGTCGCGTCGCCGGTCTCCACCCCGACGCCCCGCCCGGGAGGACAGGGGCGAGAGGAGGACGACGGATGGCCCGGTGCCTGACGAACGCGCAGTGGAGGCGGGGGAGGCCCCTCC
>DAOMFN010000388.1:0-2212 GCA_035429785.1 Anaeromyxobacteraceae bacterium | reverse complement strand
CGGGGCCAGGGCCCGGCTCGCCTCCGGACCGGTCGGCGCCGGAGGGGGCGGGAGGGGCTCCGGTGGCTGGGCAGGCTCCGGAACCGCCTCGCCGGCGCGGGCGGCGCGGGAGCGCGCGTCGTCGGCGGGCAGGTCGCCCTCGACGAGCGTCGGAGCCTGGACCTGCGCCCCGGCAGGGGCGGGCCCGAGGAGGAGGAGCGCTGCGGCGAGCGCGGCGATCGCAGCGGTTCTCACGAGAGATTCTGATGCTATCACGGGGGATTCCGGGCTAGAACCCCGCGTCATGAGCCGCGCGTCCGATGCCGTCGAGCGCCTCCTCGCCGTCATGGCCCGCCTGCGGGGCCCCGACGGCTGTCCCTGGGACCGGGAGCAGACGCTCTCCACGCTCCGCCCCTACGTGCTCGAGGAGACCTACGAGGTCCTCGAGGCCATCGACGCCGGGGATCCCGCCGCCCACCGCGAGGAGCTCGGCGACCTGCTCCTCCAGATCGTCTTCCAGGCACGCATCGCCGAGGAGGAGGGCCGTTTCGACTTCGCGGGCGTGGCCGACGCCATCTCGGAGAAGCTGCTGTCCCGCCACCCCCACGTCTTCGGGCCGGGCGCGACCAGCCCCGACTCCCGCCCCGACCCGGCGGGCTCCACGGTCCGCGATTCCGACGGCGTGCTCCGCCAGTGGGCCGCGCTGAAGAAGCGGGAGAACGAGGCCAAGGGGCGAGGGAAGAGCGTCCTCGAGGGCGTTCCCCGCGAGCTGCCCGCGCTCGCCCGGGCCGAGCGGCTCACCGAGAAGGCGAGCCGGGTCGGTTTCGACTGGCCCGACGCGGCCGGAGCGCGGGCCAAGGTGGCCGAGGAGCTCGAGGAGGTGGACGAGGCGATCGCCGGAGGGGACCGGGCGCGCATCGAGGACGAGCTCGGGGACCTGCTCTTCGCGGTGGCCAACCTGGCCCGCAAGCTCGGCATCGCACCCGAGGAGGCGCTCCGCGGGACGCTCGCGAAGTTCGTGGCCCGCTTCGAGCACGTGGAGACGGAACTGGCGCGCCGCGGCGTCCCTCACGGGGGCGCATCGCTCGCCGAGATGGACCGGCTCTGGGAAGAGGCAAAGGCACTTCCGGCTCGAACTCCAAAGTCTTCCTGACCCTTTGGAGGTCCGGCGGCGTGTCGTGGAAAGTCCGTGGACAAGTCGGGCCATGGCGAGCGCCCTCCTGCCGCGCACCTGCCGATGCCACTCCGCGGTATTCAAGACTTTTTGAATTACACCAAATGAATCTCGATGGTTGCGAGACTGGGGCTTTTTCGGGTCTCCGCGACCCGGCCCCTCCCGGGTGGAGCCGGCGGCCAGAAAGGCCCAAGGTGGATAACTCAGCGTGTCGTGAGGACAATCGGCGCCAAACCTCTTGACGCGCCGCAGGCCGGGAGGTAGAAACCGCGGCCTTCGAGAACCCCCAAGGGAGAAGCACACTTGGCAAACACCCGCTCCGCCGAGAAGCGCAACCGTCAGGCCCAGAAGCGCCGCGCCCGCAATCAGGGCGTGCGTACCCGCGTGAAGAGCGCGGTCAAGAAGGTGCGCGAGACGCTCGAGCGCGGCGACACCGTCGCCGCCCAGGAGGCCTTCAAGCAGGCGGCCCGGGTGATCGACCAGGCCTCGTCGAAGGGCGTCGTCCACCGGAACACCGCCTCCCGGAAGATCGGCCGCCTGGCGCGCGCCGTGGCGAAGACCGCCCCGGCGAAGTAGTCACGGGCTCTCGAGCCGCTCCACGATCTCCCGCGCCGCGTCGGCAGCGGCCTTGCGGAGCGCCAGCCGCCGCCGCCCCTCGGTGGCGACGGCATCCACCTCTCCCAGGTAGTCCACCTCGCGACGGACGTCGACGCGCCCGAGCTCGGCGCCCGACCGGACGAGGCGCGCCTGGATCTCCACGGTGAGCCGCCAGGTCCCCCCCTGCGTGGTGAGAGGTGCCGAGGCGACCCGTACGCCCTCGCGCTCGATGCGCGCCGGCGCCCCCTCCCCGCCCGCGGCCCCGCGCCGGGCCAGCTCCTCGCGCAGCGAGGCGGCGACGAGCGCACCGGCCTCGGCGTCGGCGGTCCGGTTGACGAGCGGCGCCACGAAGACCGACCGGGCGTCGTCCGGGAGCCGCGCGCTCCCGGAGCCGGCTCCCACCCCGTAACCGCGTCCCGCGGCGACGACTCATGCCCGAACGCCAGCGGGTCGGGAGCGCCC
>DAOMFN010000387.1:0-2229 GCA_035429785.1 Anaeromyxobacteraceae bacterium | reverse complement strand
CGGCGTGCTCACGAAACCGCCTCGAGCACCCGGCGCCCCTCCCCCTCGCCGCCCGCGGCCGACTCGAGCGCCGACCGGATGGCCTCGCCGGCCTGCTCCCAGACCCGCGGCGTGACGCCGGGAACGGCCCGCATCCCCGCCGCGTCGCTCGGCCGAAGCCGTGCCAGATCGACCATGGACGACTCGGGGATCACCTTGAAGGGCGGCCGGTCCAGCGCGGAGGCCCTCTCCTCGCGGGCCAGCCAGAGCGCGCGCAGGGCCCGCTTCCCGGCCGGGTCGAGCTCCCGCGCCCCCTTCAGCTTGCGCCAGCCCTCCGGGTCGAACACCCGCTCGTGCGCGCGGGCGGCGGCGATGCGGTCGAACTCCCGGCGCGCCTCGGCGGCGGCGCCCCGCTCGGAGAGGGACGCGTCCAGGATGGCGTGGAGCGGCAGGAGGAAGTGGGTGTCCAGCGCGGCGTAGCGGACCTGCTCCCGGCCGAGCGGCCGCCGGCCCCAGTCGGCCCGCTGGTGCTCCTTGCTCAGGCGGATCCCGAACTGCGCCTGCACGAGCGCGGCGAGCCCCAGCTCCCTCATCCCCAGGCGGCGCGCCGCGATCATCGTGTCGAAGATGCGCCCGAGATCCCAGCCGAACTCCCGCCGCAGGCAGCGGACGTCGTAGTCGGCCCCGTGCAGGACGAGCTCCCGTTCGCCGCCGAGCACCGAGCCGAGCGGCCGGACGTCCACGGCCAGGGGATCGACGATGAAGTCCTCGCCCGGGATGGAGATCTGGAGCAGGCACACCCGCTCCCGGTAGGCGTGGAAGCTGTTCGACTCCGTGTCGAGCGCCACGCGCGGCTCGCCCTCCAGGCGCCGGACCAGCGAGGCGAGCGCCGCGGGGTCGGCGACGAAGGACGGGGACAGGACCGGGGGGTTGGCAGGCGCTTCCTTCACCGCGTCCTCATACCCCAACCCCGGGACCTTCGCAGGGCCCTTCCCGGGCATCCGGGATATCATCCGGCCGATGGGCGCACGCCTCCGCGGATGGCTGGTGACGATCTACGCGGGGGTGTTCATGGCCCTCTTCTTCTTCGGTTCCCTGCCGGTCATGGTGGTCACGCGCTCCGGCGCGCTCCCGATGTGGCTCGCCCGCAAGGCCTGGGCGCCCTGGGGGCTGTGGCTCGCCGGCGTGGACCTCCGGATCGTCCGCCGGGCCGGGATGCCCGGAGGGCCCGCCATCTACGCCGCCAACCACTCCAGCGTCATCGACATCTGGGTCGCCATCGCGACCATCCCCCGCAGCGTCCGCTTCATCGCCAAGGCCGAGGTGTTCTCCTGGCCGGTGTTCGGCTGGTACATGACGCTCGGCGGCCACGTGCCGGTGGACCGCCGCGACCACGCCCGGGCGGTGGCCTCCCTCGCGCGGGCCGCGGAGATGGTCCGGGGCGGGACGAGCCTCATCGTCTTCCCGGAGGGGACCCGGAGCCGGGACGGGCGCATCCACGCCTTCAAGAAGGGCCCCTTCGTCATCGCCGAGCAGGCGGGCGTCCCGGTGGTCCCGGTGGCCATCACCGGCGCCGGCCGGGTGACCCCGAAGAACCTGCTCCACGTCCACCCCGGCCCGGTCACCGTCACCTTCGGCGAGCCCCTGCGCGCCCGGGACCTCCCGGGACGGGACGGCCTGCTCCGCGCGGTGCGCCGGAGCATCCTGGAGATGGACCGGGCGGCGGGTGGCCCCGGGGGCGCCGACGAGCCCGCCGTCGCGGCGCGGGGCTTCGAGGGCGACGCTGGCGCCTCGTCGCTCGGAGTGTAAGATCCCGCCATGGCCGAGCGACCGCAGGGCGAACCACGGGTGGTGGCGGAGGCGCTCGAGCGGGGCCGCCGCGCCGTGGCCGGGCTGGCCGAGGGCTTCCGCCGGACCGGCCGGTGGAAGCGGATGCGGCTCGGGTTCGTGGGCGGATGGCTGGCCGCATCCCTGGTGGCCCTCTTCATCGCCTGTCCCCGCAGCGGTCCGGCCAACTCCCTGGGCGCCGACGTCCAGCTCCTCCGCGATTCCATCCTGGGCCAGCAGATCCTGGTGCGGAACGAGTCGGACGAGGTCTGGACCGACGTCGTCCTGATCCTCGACGGGGGCTGGCGACACGGCGTGCGGACCCTTCGCCCGCGCGAGCAGGTCGTGCTCTCGCCGTCCCAGTTCGATCGGGGGGGCGAGCCCGCACCCCGGGACCTCCGGCCCCGACGCCTCTCCGTCGAG
>DAOMFN010000386.1:0-2274 GCA_035429785.1 Anaeromyxobacteraceae bacterium | reverse complement strand
AGGAGGCGTTGCCGCCGGCGAAGGAGCCGTGGCAGTAGACGTTGGAGCAGGTGGTTCCGTTCCACGCGGGGGAGGCCCCGCCGGTCGTCGCGAGCGTGCCGAAGGCCAGGTCGACCTTCCCGTTGGCGTGTGCCGTGGTGGTGGGGAGGGTGTGGCACTCCTCGCAGGCGACGGCGCGGCGCAACGATCCGTCCTGGAGGTGGAGCTGGTGGGCGCCGACGGCGCGGGTGTCCGCGGCGGTCTCGCCCTTCGTTCCCTTGGGGGGAGCAGACGCCAGCTGGGGGTTCGTCGCGGTGGCCTGACGCGACGCGTCTCCGTGGCAGAGCGTGCAAGCCTTGCTGCCTCCGGCGGCACCGGAACCGGCTTCCGCCGTCGCCGACTTTCTCGCATCCGCGCAGCCAGAAATGCCGGCCGTCCAACCCATGAGAATCAGAGCGAAAAGGACTGCATGGGTGGACTTTGACCACTGTGGCTTCATCTAGCCCCTCCTGGGGTACCCCCAACTACACCGCACTTCTTGCGCGAAGTGCGGTACGCGCCAGGGTGCCAACTGCACGGGGCGAGCCATGCTGTCCCAATATTAAGGGACACTCATTCAAGCTGACACTTTTGGGTGGGTCCATGTGAGGATCCCTGCCACCTGCCGGGCGACCGGAAGTTCACGTTCGGTCAAAATCGGCGGCTCGCCAGGCCAGGGGGACGACGTCGTCCGGGTACCGAGCGCCCCCGGCGGCGGTGGAGCCGCCCGGCCCGGCCACTTCCGCCTCATTCTCCTCACCCCGCGGGGGCGACTTGGCTATGATGAGAGGACCGTGCGCGGCCGTCCCGCGCCGGGCGAGTGCCGAGGAGGAGTCGATCGTGACGCAAGAGGAACGCCTGGCGAAGCGCGACGCGCTGCGGTCGGAGATCGTGAAGCTCGAGGAGTCGATCCGGGCGCTCCTGGAGAAGGAGGAGGAACTCCTCCGCGAGTGCTCCCACACCTACGCGGGCGGCAAGAGCGCGCTGGTGGGCGGGCGCGTGAAGGTCTGCGTCCACTGCGGGCGCTCGGTGCAGGGCAAGGACGAGAAGCTCTGGGGCTGAGCCACCCGTGGCCACCCTCCACCCGTTCCGGGCGCTCCGTCCCGCGCCGGGGAACGCCGTCCGCGTCGCCGCGCCGCCCTACGACGTCGTGAGCACGAAGGAGGCGCGGGAGCTCGCCCGGGGGAACCCGGACAGCTACCTCCACGTCTCCCGCCCCGAGATCGACCTGCCCGAGGGCACCGACGAGCACGCCGACGCGGTCTACGCCCGCGGTGCGCGGAACCTCCAGGACTTCATCGCACGCGGCGTGCTCCGTCCCGACGCCGAGCCCCATCTCTACGTCTACGCCCAGCGCATGGGGAACCACCGGCAGGTGGGGCTCGTCGCCTGCGCGTCGGTCGCCGAGTACGACGCCGATCTCATCAAGAAGCACGAGAAGACGCGCGCCGACAAGGAGGACGACCGCACCCGCCACGTCGACGAGATGGGGGCGCACGACGAGCCGGTCTTCCTCACGTACCGTGCGTCCCGGGAGATCGACGAGGCGGTGGCGCGGGTGATGGCGGGGTGTGCCGAGTACGACCTCACCACCGCCGACGGCGTCGAGCACCGGCTCTGGGTGGCCGACCCGGCGGCGAGCGGCGCCATCGCCGGGCTCTTCCGTGCGGTCCCGGCGCTCTACGTGGCCGACGGCCACCACCGGTCGGCGGCGGCCTCGCGGGTCCACGCGCTCCGCACGGGCAAGCCCGGCGAGCACGATCGGTTCCTCGCCGTGGTCTTCCCCCACGACCAGATGCAGATCCTGGCCTACAACCGGCTGGTGCGGGACACGCGCGGGCGCACGCCCGCACGGGTCCGCGAGGCCATCGCCGGGGTCCTCGACCTCGTTCCCGCGAGCCGTCCCGAGCCGGACGGCCCGCTCTCCTTCGGCGTGTTCGTGGAGGGGAAGTGGTGGCGCGGCACGGTCCGCCCCGGAACCTACGACGCGAAGGACCCGGTGGCCTCGCTCGACTGCTCGCTCCTGCAGGACCAGGTGCTCCAGCCCGTCTTCGGCATCGACGATCCCCGCCGCGACCGGAACGTCGACTTCGTGGGCGGCATCCGGGGCGCCGCCGAGCTGGAACGCAGGGTGAAGGAGGAGGGCTGGGCCGCCGCCTTCCACCTCTTCCCGACGCGCATCGACCAGGTGATGGACGTCTCCGACGCGGGGCAGATCATGCCCCCCAAGAGCACCTGGTTCGAGCCGAAGCTGCG
>DAOMFN010000385.1:0-2278 GCA_035429785.1 Anaeromyxobacteraceae bacterium | reverse complement strand
TGCGTCCGTCGCCGGGCCCCTCCTACCGCGCCGCTCCCTCCGCGCCGCCGCCGTCGTCGCGGCCGGCACCCTCCGCGCCGGCCCCGTCGTCGCGCCCCGCCCCTTCCCCCCGACGCTAGAGGACCTCCCGTGAAGACCATCGTGGTGAAGATCGGCGGCGAGGTGACCGCCACGCCGGAGATGGACGCCATCGCCGCCGACGTGCGCGCGCTCCTCGAGCAGGGCCACCGGGTGAGCATCGTCCACGGCGGCGGTCCCCAGGCCACCGCGCTCCAGAACCGGCTCGGCATCGAGACCCGCATCGTCGCCGGCAAGCGCTTCACCGACCCGGAGACCCTGGAGGTCATGAAGTACGTGGTCGCCGGCAAGGTGAACGTCGACGTCTGCGCCCGGCTCCTCGCGAACGGGGTCCTCGGCGTGGGGCTCCACGGCGCCTCCGGCCACGCCATCGCCTCCCGCCGGCGCCCGCCGCGCGTCATGACCGGGGCCGGCCCCGACCCGGTGGACCTGGGGCTGGTCGGAGACGTGGTGGGGTTCAACCTGCCCCTGCTCGGCGACCTCTGGGCCCGCGGCTACGTGCCGGTGCTGGCCTGCCTGGGCTGCGACCGGGAGGGGCAGCCGCTCAACATCAACGGCGACACCGTGGCGAGCCAGCTCGCCGGCGCGCTGCGGGCCGACGCTCTCGTGCTCGTCACCTCGGCGCCGGGGGTGCTGCGCGACGTGAAGGACCCGGGGAGCCGCATCCCCCGCATCACCCACGGGGAGTTCACCCGGGGCGTCGCGGACGGCTCGATCTCCGGCGGCATGATCCCCAAGCTGGAGGAGTCCTTCGGCGTCCTGCGGGACGGAGCCCGCTCGGTCGTCATCGTGGGGCGGCTCGCTCCCGGCGACCTGCGCCGCGCGGTGGAGGAGCCGGGGAGCGTGGGGACGGTGCTCGTCGAGGCGTGAACGGTCCCGGGGGTCCGGCCGGACCGACCGGCGTCCCCTACGGCCCCTTCACGACCGCGCCGCGGGAGACGACCGCCCGGACGTCCTTCAGGACGGCGACGTCGGCGGTGGGGTCCCCCGCGACGGCGACCAGGTCGGCGACGCAGCCCGGCTCGAGACACCCCAGCCGCCCGGCCTTCACCGGCCCGAGCAGCTCGGCAGCCACCACCGTGGCCGACCGGACCGCGTCCCAGGGGGACATGCCCGCCGCCACCAGGAGGACGAACTCGTCGGCCTGGCTGCGGGAGTGCCAGTCGAATCCGCCGGCGTCGGACCCGAAGGCCACCGGCGCGCCGGCCTTCAGCGCCGCCCGGAGCGAGGCCTGCGACGCGTCCCAGAGCGCCTGCCACACCGGGTTCTCCGCCGAGCGCGGTCCCCGGACGGCGTCGCCGGCGGTGAGCGTCGGGCAGTAGGGGATCCGGCGGGCGGCCATGGCCTTCAGCGTGGCCTCGTCGAGGACGTCGCCGTGCTCCAGCGAGTCGACGCCGGCCGACAGCGCGGCCCGGTGCCCGTCGGGCGTGATGGAGTGGGCCGCCACCTTCCTGCGCAGCCGGT
Organism: Anaeromyxobacteraceae bacterium; assembly: GCA_035429785.1. Taxonomy (GTDB): domain Bacteria; phylum Myxococcota; class Myxococcia; order Myxococcales; family Anaeromyxobacteraceae; genus CAIOAK01. Next base: position 736 of record DAOMFN010000385.1, on the reverse strand, counting down.
GGGCCTCGTCCACGATGGCGGACAGCTCCGCGGGGGTGAAGTTCGCGATCGACTCGAAGCTCCCGTCGGGGCGCTGACGGTAGGAGCGGTCGGCGTAGACCTTGATCCAGTCCACGCCGTGCTGGACCTGGAGGCGCACCGCGCGGCGGCAGTCGTCGGCCCCGTCGCACTTCAGCACGCCGTCCGGCATCCTCCGCTCCCAGGAGTAGCCGAGGAGCGGGTAGCTGCCGGTGACGCCCATGGCGGGCCCGGAGGTGACGACCCGCGGTCCCGGCAGCACGCCGGCCTCGAAGGCCCGGGCGAGGTCGACGTCGGCGAACCCGGCACCCTCCGTGCCCACGTCGCGGAGCGTGGTGAACCCGTTCAGGAGCGCCACCCGGCCGGCCGCCGCGCCCCGCAGGGCCCGGTACGCCGTGGACTCCTTCAGCACCTGCTCGTCGTAGTCGGCGGCGAGCAGGTCGCCCTGCAGGAGCAGGTGGGTGTGCGCGTCGACGAGGCCGGGCAGGCAGGTGAGCCCGGAGAGGTCGACGGTGCGGGCCCCGGGAGCGGCCGACTCGACCACGCGGCCGCCCGAGAGGTGCACCGTCCCCGGACCGCGGACCTCCCTGCGTCCCGGGTCGACGATCCGTCCGCAGCGCACCGAGAGCGGTGGGGGCGGGGCGGGGCCGCCCGCGGGGGCGGGCGCGGGGAGGAGCACGGCGAGGAGCGCGGGGGGGGTTTTTGGGGTGATGCTTTC
>DAOMFN010000384.1:0-2281 GCA_035429785.1 Anaeromyxobacteraceae bacterium | reverse complement strand
AAGCCCGCGAACCCGGTCATCGCCCGGGCGGCGCCGCTCGGGCCGGCCTTCTTCCGGCTGCCCCTGCCGCCCCACGTGGTGCGCCTCCTGCTCGCCGGCGGGGACGCGCCGCGGGAGCTCGTGGAGGAGGTGCGGGAGGCGGTGCGGCAGGTGCCGGCGCCGGTGATGGCGGCGCGGGCGAAGGCCGCACTGGCGGTGGACGCGTCCGAGCCCCTGCAGAGGTGCCCGGTGCCGCTCCTCTTCCTGGGCGGCAAGCGGGACCGGCTCCTGCGGTCGACCCTGCCGTCCGAGATCCGCGCGCTGCAGCCCCGCGCCGAGGTGCGGCTCCTCGACACGCCGCACCTCGTCCTCCAGCGCAGGCCCGGGGAGGCCATGCGCATCGTCGAGGACTTCGTGCTGCGCAACGCGGGCGGCGAGCGGCCCGCGGCGGCGTAGTTGCCCGGCGCGGGAATGCGAAGGGGGCCGCCCCTCGCGGAGCGGCCCCCGGGTACGTCACGGGACGGTGAGGACTAGTCCTCGGCGCCCTTGCGGCCGCCGTCCTTGGCCCACTGCTCGAGCATGTCGGTGGTGACCGACTTGGGACGCTCGATCGCGTAGCCGAGGCCGCGGTCCCAGGTGATGTTGGCGAGCACGCCCAGCGCGCGGCCGACGCCGAAGAGGACCGTGTAGAAGTCCCACTCGCGGACGCCGTAGTACCACTGGATGACGCCCGAGTGCGCGTCGACGTTCGGCCAGGGGTTCTTGGTCTTGCCGTGCTTGGTGAGGACGCCCGGCGCCACCTCGTAGATCATGTTCACGAGCTGGAAGATGGGGTCGTTGGGGAGGTGCTTCTTCGAGTACTCGTTCTGGGCGACGTAGCGCGGGTCGGTCTTGCGGAGCACCGCGTGGCCGTAGCCCGGGATCACCTGGCCGCCGTTCAGGGTGTCCCAGAGGAACTTCTCGAGCTCCTCCTTGGTGGGCACCTTGTTGTTCAGCTTCTTCATCACGTTCATGATCCAGCCGAGCACCTCCTGGTTCGCGAGGCCGTGCAGCGGGCCCGCGAGGCCGTTCAGGCCGGCGGAGAACGAGTAGTACGCGTCGGACAGCGCCGAGGCCACGAGGTGCGTGGTGTGCGCCGAGACGTTCCCCGACTCGTGGTCCGAGTGGAGGATGAAGTACATGCGGGCGACCTCGTCGTACGGCGCCGCCACGCCCATCATGTGGGCGAAGTTGCCACCCCAGTCGAGCTTCGGGTCGGCCGGGATGATGGTGTCGCCCTTGTACTTCATCCGGTAGATGTACGCGGCGATGGCCGGCAGCTTCGCCAGCAGGTTCATCGAGTCCTCGTACATCGGGTCCCACATGTCGTTCTTCTTGAGCCCGCCCTCGCCGTACTTCTTGGCGAAGACCGAGTCACGCTGCATCGCGAGGACGGCCGTGGAGAGCATCGTCATCGGGTGCGAGTCGCGCGGAAGCGCGCGGAGCACGTCGATCACGTAGGCCGGGATGGCCGCACGGGACTTCCAGTCCTCGACGACCTCGAGGGTCTGGGCCATCGTGGGGATCTCGCCGGTCAGCAGGAACCAGAAGAAGCCCTCGACGAACGGCTGCTCCTTGCCGGGGACCTTCGGCAGCGCCGCGAAGGTCTCGGGGATGGTCTTGCCGCGGAAGCGGATGCCCTCGAACGGATCGAGGTACGAGATGTCGGTGACGAGGCAGCGGACGTCGCGGGCGCCGCCGATGCACTGCCCGATGTTCACCTTGTCGATGACGACGTTGCCGAACTCCTTGTTGAGCTTCGTGGTGCGGGGGCGGTGCGCCTCGATCTTCTCGAGGAGCTTCGCCTTGAGGTTGCTCATGGCCATGAAGTGCTCCTACCGCTGGAAGGTTGGACGGGATACTTCGCGCGCTCGGAGAGTCGGCGAATCGTACCCGATCCGTTTCGGGGCACAACGCAGATCGTCATGCATCAACCCACCGTGGATCCTTTTGATGAACGTCAAAGGTCGTGGTGCGGACGAGTCGTCGATGAGCATCCTGTAAGTGAAGAAAAATGAAGCCGCCTCGCGATATCGCGGGCGGCCTCGGCTCTCTCGAGCACTGCGAACTCCCGGGTGACCCGGGAAGGGAAAACTCCTAGCGCCGCCAGCCTCCGGCCAGCGCGGCGGCAACCTGCGCGGCGACCTGGCCTGCGTCCACCGGCCTGGGCGAGGGCGCGGGCGCCGAGGGGGGAGCCGCGATGGGCTCCGGCGCCGCGGCGATCTCGGGCGCGCTGTCGATTCCGGAATCATCCCGATCGGGA
>DAOMFN010000383.1:0-2316 GCA_035429785.1 Anaeromyxobacteraceae bacterium | reverse complement strand
AAGGCCTCGGCGAGCCGGCGCGACGCCTCGCCGGTGCCGCACCCGGCGTCGAGGATCCGCGGCGCCGCCGGGAGCGGGTAGCGGCGCAGGAGCGGCAGCTCCTGGGGCCACACCGCCTCGACCTGCGCGGCGAGCGTGCGCACCATCGACTCGTCGGCCATGTGCTCCCGCTGCGGATTGAGATCCTGGGCCATGCCGCCGTGATAAGGGATCGCCGGTGCACCCGCAATCGCCCGCCCCGTGGAGGATCGTCCTCGAGACGCCGCGCCTCCTGCTCCGCGAGCTCACCCTCGACGACGCCGGGTTCTTCCTCCGGCTCGTGAACGAGCCGTCGTGGCTGCGCTTCATCGGCGACCGCGGCGTCCGGGACCTCGCCGGCTCCCGCCGCTACCTCGCCGACGGGCCGCTCGCGAGCTACGCCCGGAACGGCTTCGGCCTCTGGGTGGTGCACCCCCGCCAGCGTTCGGAGCCGGTGGGGCTGTGCGGGCTCCTGCGGCGCGACTCCCTGCCCGATCCGGACGTGGGCTTCGCCTTCTTCCCCTCGGCCTGGGGGCGCGGCTGGGCGGCGGAGGCGGCCGCGGCCGTCCTCGACCACGCCCGCTACGGCCTGGGCATCCCCCGCGTCCTCGCGATCACCGATCCGGCCAACCATGCCTCCATCCGCGTGCTGCGCCGCCTCGGGATGCGGAAGGCCGGGACCCACCGCCTTCCGGGCGAGAAGCTCACCCTGCACCTCTACGCCCGGGACCTCTAGCCGAGCCGCTCCCGCAGCCGCTCGGTGACGAGCTCCCGGAAGGCCGCCACCCGCGGGGAGGGCAGCCGCGAGGCCGGGCTCACCACCCAGACGTGGCCGGCCAGCCGCTCGTGGCGCGGCATCACCCGCACGAGCGTCCCCGCCGCCACCTCCGGCTCGGCGACGAACTCGGGCAGGAGCCCGAGGCCGGCCCCGGTGCGGAGCGCGTCCCGCACGAAGAGCAGGTCGTTGCAGCGGATGGCGGCGCGCGGATCCACCTCCAGCGGTCCCCTGGGACCGTCGAGCCGCACCCGCCTCGGCTGCCCCCCGAACACGACCCAGTCCCGCGAGGCGAGGTCGGCGGCGCTGCGCGGGGTCCCGGCGCGCTCCAGGTAGGCCGGGGAGGCGAAGAGGCCGAGCTTCAGGGCGGCCACCTTGCGCGCCACCAGCGTGGAGTCCTGGAGGGCCGTCGCCACCCGGAGCGCCACGTCGAACCCCTCGGCGACGAGGTCGACGACCCGCCCGGTGAGGACGAGGTCCACCTTCACCCGCGGGTGGAGCGCCACGTAGCGGGTCACCACGTCGGCGAGGAAGAGCTTGCCGAGGTCCACCGGCGCGGTCACCCGCAGCTCGCCGTGCGGCTCCGGGTCCCGCTCGCTCACCTCCCCGAGCGCCTCCTTCAGCGACCCGAGCAGCGGTCCCAGCCGGGCGTTCAGCGCCGCCCCGGCCGCGGTGAGGGCCACCCGGCGCGTGGTGCGGAAGGCGAGCTGGGCGCCGAGCTGGTCCTCCAGGCGCGCGATCCCCCGGCTCACCGACGACTTGGGGAGGCCGAGGTCGGCCGCGGCCCCGGAGAAGCTACCCTTGCGCCCCACGGCCTCGAGCATCGCGAGCAGGTTCAGGTCCATCGTTCCTCCAGAGCAACAGTCATGTGCCTTTACCAACATTGCGCCATTCACGGAACGACGGCAAGAGTCCCCCCGAACCCGGCGCCCCGCCGGAAAACGAAAGGACGCCTCCATGACGACCCGCTGGGACATCGACACCACCCACTCCGCCATCACCTTCCAGGTCCGCCACATGGTCATCGCCAAGGTGCACGGCCGCTTCTCCCGCTGGACCGGCGCCGTGGACCTCGACCCGGCCGACCTCTCCCGCTCCTCGGTGGAGGTCCGGATCGAGGCCGCCTCGATCGACACCCAGGTCGCCGACCGGGACGCCCACCTGCGCTCCCCCGACTTCCTCGACGTGGCGCAGCACCCGGAGATCACCTTCCGGTCCACCCGGGTGGAGAAGGGCGAGGGCGGCCTCCGCGTGGTGGGCGACCTCACCATCCGCGGCGTGACCCGGGAGGTCGTGCTCGAGACCGAGTACGCCGGGACCGCGAAGGATCCCTGGGGCGGCGAGCGGGCCGGCTTCTCCGCCCGGACCACCATCGACCGCAAGGCCTTCGGCCTCACCTGGAACGCCGCGCTCGAGACCGGCGGCGTGCTCGTGGGCGAGAAGGTGGAGATCGGCCTCGAGGTGGAAGCCGTCCGCAAGGCGGCCGCCGTCGCCGCCTGACGGCGGCAAGCCCGGACCGGGCC
>DAOMFN010000382.1:0-2342 GCA_035429785.1 Anaeromyxobacteraceae bacterium | reverse complement strand
CTGGCCCCGGCCCCGCCTGGGGCTCCTCGCCGAGCGGGCCGGCGACGAGCGGCGCGCCCGGGAGCTGCTCGCGCGGGCCAGCCGCCTCGCCCCCCGCGACCTCGGCCCGGCCGTGGACATGTCCCGGAGCGCCTTCGACGCCGAGGTGCGGAAGGCCCTCTCCGAGCTCCCGCCGGCCGAGCGGGAGGCGCTCGCGGGCGTGCCGGTGGAGGTCGAGGAGATCCCGGCCTACGGCGACCTCACCGCGGTGGACCCGCCGCTCTCCCCCTCCATCCTGGGGCTCTACCGCGGACCCTCCCTCGGCGAGCCGTGCCCCGCCGGCGAGGACCCGGGCTGCCGGTCCATCGTCCTCTACCGGCGCAACCTGGCCCGCTTCGCCCGCGACGCGGCCCACCTCCGCGAGCAGGTGCGGGTCACCCTGGCCCACGAGCTCGGCCACCTTCACGGCGAGAGCGACGACGCCCTGCGTGCCCGCGGGCTGGAGTGACCCCACCCCGGCCTGCGCCGGCCCCGCACGAGCCCCGCCGGAGCGTTGAAGCGGCGGGCCCCGCGTGCTAACGAGCACCGCATGTGGGACACCAATCCGTGGGCTCCCTGGGGGCTCATCCACGTGGCGCGTGACGGCGCGCCCATCGTCACCGAGACCGGCCTCTGGTACCTCCAGCAGCGCCACCCCGGCGCGGTGGAGGCGGACGGCACGGGGTACTGGCTCTACCTCGACCAGCCCTACCGGGCCGTGCGGGTGCCCGACCGGGCCTTCTTCCAGCTGCGGCCCGAGCCCTCGCGCCGCCGCGGCGGGTAGGTCTCCGGCCCGGGGCGGGCGCCGCCCCGGCTACCGCCCGGACAGCGATCGGTAGAGGGCCTCGTAGCGCTCCGCGCTGCGCCCCCAGGAGAAGTCCATCGCCATGCCCCGCTCCTGGATGCCGCGCCAGGCGCGGACGTCGCGCCACACGTCGAGGGCGCGGCGCACGGCCACGACGAGCGCGGCGGGGTCGAGCGGACCGAAGAGGAAGCCGGTGCCGCCCTTCCAGCCGTCGTAGTCCTCCACGGTGTCCACGAGCCCTCCCACGGCGCGGGCCACCGGCGGCGTGCCGTAGCGGAGGCTGTACATCTGGTTCAGGCCGCAGGGCTCGAAGCGGCTGGGCATGAGGAACAGGTCGGCGCCCGCCTCGATGCGGTGGGCCAGCCCCTCGTCGAAGCCGATGCGCGCGGCGAAGCGGCCCGGGTGCTCCCGCGCCACCCACCGGAAGAAGTCCTCGAACTCGGCCTGGCCGCTGCCGAGCAGCGCGAACTGGGCGTCGGTGCGGAGCAGGGCCGGCATGGCCCGGGCCACGAGGTCCACGCCCTTCTGGTCGGCGAGCCGTCCCACCAGCCCGAGCAGCGGGACGTGCGGCTTCACCGGGAGTCCGAGCTCGGCCTGGAGCGCCGCCTTGACCCGGACCTTGCCGCGCAGGTCGGTGCGGTCGTAGTGGGCGGGCAGGTGGGGGTCGCGGGAGGGGTCCCACTCGCGGTCGTCGATGCCGTTCAGGATGCCGAAGAGGTCGCCCGAGCGCCCGCGCAGCACGGTGTCGAGCCCGTAGCCGCCCTCGACGGTGAGGATCTCGTGGGCGTAGTGGGGCGACACGGTGGTCAGCGCGTCGGCGAAGGAGAGCCCGCCCTTCATGAAGTTGAGCTGGTCGTGGAACTCCACGCCCTGGTCGGCCCGGAAGATCGACCAGGGGAGCCCGAGCTCGTCCATCCACTCCTTCCCGAACATCCCCTGGTAGGCGAGGTTGTGGATGGTGAAGACGCTGCGCGCGCCCGCGAGCCAGGGGTCGGAGGCGTGCTCGGCCCGGAGGAACCAGGGGCCGAGCGCCGACTGCCAGTCGTTGAAGTGGCAGGCCGCCGGGCGCAGCCGGATGACGCGGGGCAGGTCGAGCGCGGCCCGGGCCAGGAAGGCGAAGCGGCGCGGGTTGTCGGCGTGGTCCACGCCGCCCTCGCCGTAGAGGCCGCGGCGGAAGCCGTAGAAGAGGTCGTGCTCGAGGAAGTAGACGTCGGGGGCGCCCGGCCCGCCGCGCCGGGTCCAGATGCCGGCCCGCTCCCCGCGGGCCTCCACGAACTCGGGCAGCCGGACCAGTCCGTGCCGGGCCGGGTCGATGCTCCCGTAGCGGGGCGTGACCACGGCGACCCGGTGTCCGCGCGCCGCCAGCGCCGCCGGGAGCGACCACGCCACGTCGCCCAGGCCCCCGGTCTTCGACCAGGGGGCGACCTCGGAGGAGACGAAGAGGACGTCCATGGGGCGGGCCTAGACGGCGACCTTGCGCAGGAACTCGGCCGCCTCTTCGGGGGGAACCGGGTTGAGG
>DAOMFN010000381.1:0-2344 GCA_035429785.1 Anaeromyxobacteraceae bacterium | reverse complement strand
GACCAGGCCCGGGCGCCGGCGGAGGGCGCGGGGCCTGGATGGACCCGGAGGTCCGGGAACGGGTGGAGCGGCGGCTGCGCCTCGCCCGCTCGCTGGGGCTCGCCGAGGCCCTCGACCTCGACGAGGCCGGCACCGCCCGCCTCGCCGCCGTGATGGCCCCCTTCGACGCCCGCCGCAAGGCCGTCCTCGACGGGCTTTCGGCCGACCTCCGCACGATCCGGCAAGCCGCCCGCGGCAAGGGGCGCCTCGCCGAGGTGGACGGCGCCGTGCAGCGGGTCTTCGAGGCCCGGGCCCAGCTCCTCGCCATCGACCGGGAGATGTTCCAGGCGCTCTCGAAGGGGATGCCGCCCGACCAGGTGGCCCGCATGGCCCTCTTCTTCGCCCGGTTCCGCCAGCGCTTCGGGATGGAGATGCCCGACGCGCCCGGCGCCCCGGCGCGCTGACGCGCGGCCGGGCCGACGCTATGATCCGGCAGCACGGCACGATGGGGGGGAGGCCTGGCCCGCTTCGGGGAGTTCGTCAGCGAGATGAAGCGCCGCCGCGTGCTCCGCGCGCTGGTGGGCTGGGGCATCTTCTCCTTCGCGGTCCTGCAGGTGTTCGAGCCGATCATGCACGGGCTCCGCCTGCCCGAGTGGACGCTGAGCGCCACCGTCCTCCTGCTCGGAGCCGGCTTCCCCGCCACGCTCGTCCTCGCCTGGATCTTCGACCTCGGCCCATCGGGCATCGAGCGGACGCCGCCTGCCGAGGATGCGGCCGGTGGCAAGCCCCGCTTCGGCCGGAAGCGGCTCCTCGCCACCCTCGTCCTCATCGGGGTGGTCCTCGCCGCCCCGGGCCTCGCCTGGTACTTCCTCTGGCGCGGGCGCGCGCCGGCCGGGACGGGGGCGACCGGAGCGTCCCCCGCGGGAGCACCGGCCATGCCCTCCATCGCGGTCCTCCCCCTCGTGAACATCTCCGGCGACCCGGGCCAGGACTACTTCGGCGACGGGATCACCGAGGAGATCACGAGCAAGCTCTCGCGCCTGCGCAGCCTCGCGGTCACCGCCCGCACCAGCGCCGCGAAGTACAGGGGCTCGACCAAGTCGGCCCGCGAGATCGGGAGCGAGCTCGGGGTCGGGTACCTCGTCGAGGGCAGCGTGCGCCGCGCCGGCGACCGGGTGAAGGTGAACGCCTCGCTCGTGCGCACCTCCGACGCCGTGCAGGTGTGGTCGGAGGACCAGGACGCCCGGATCGACGACATCTTCGCGGTGCAGGAACGGCTCGCCACCCGCATCGTCGAGGCGCTCGGGCTGAAGCTGACGCCGCTCGAGGCGAGCGCGCTCGCCAGCTGGGGCACGCGCAGCGCCAGGGCCTACGACGAGTTCCTGAAGGGAAAGGTCCGCTTCGAGGACGGCGCCGACGATCCCAGGGTCCTCCGCGACTCGGTGCTCTTCTTCGAGAAGGCCCTCTCCCTCGACCCGGACTTCGCCCCCGCGCTGGCGTACCTCGCCCAGGCCACGGCGCTCACCTACCGGGACTTCGACAGTTCCCCGGCCACCCTCGCCCGTGCCGAGTCGCTCGCCAGCCGGGCCCTGGCCCTCGACCCGCAGCTGCCCGTCGCGCTCAAGGCCGCCGCCGACGTCCGGGCGAACCGGTTCGACTACCTGGGGGCCATCCCCCTCTACCGGCGGGTGGTCGAGGCCACGCCGCGCGACCACGTGGCCTGGGACCAGCTCTGCTGGGCGCTCGGCTACGCCGGGCCTCCCCACCTCGAGGAGGGGGAGCGGGCCTGCCAGAAGGCGCTCGCGCTCCAGCCGGGCTACTTCCCGTCGCTCTACCACGTGCTCCGCATCCACGTGCAGCAGGGGCGCATGCCGGAGGCCGATGCCAACCTGGCCGCGCTCCGGGCCGCCACCGACACGCAGCTCCGCGACGCCGGGACCTTCTGGGTGGCGCTGGGCGCCGGGCGCGCGCGCGACGCCCTCGCCGCCGCCGAGCTGAACTCGACCCACCTGTCGCTGGCCTGGCAGGCCATGGCGCTCGCCCAGCTCGGCGAGGTGGATCGCGCGTTCCAGACGCTCGAGCGGTCGCTCGCCTCCGGTTACGCCGACGGGAACGATCTCCGGAGCTCGGAGTTCTGGTCCCCGCTCCGCTCCGACCCGCGCTGGGCCGCGACCCTGTCCCGCCACGGGATCGCTCCCTAGCGGGAGCGCGGCGCCGCCGGGGCGGTATACTCCGGGCCGGGACGGGGACGACCATGGGGAGCCGCAAGCGAGGCAAGGAGGCGCCCGAGGCGCCGCTGGGGCGCTACGAGGGGCCGGAGGCGCTCTCGGCGCTGCTCGCCCGCGCCGGCTCCCCGCACGGCGCC
>DAOMFN010000380.1:0-2346 GCA_035429785.1 Anaeromyxobacteraceae bacterium | reverse complement strand
GCATCCCTACCTGGACGGACCGGCGGCGGCGCAGGCGCTCGTGGACTCGGTCCGTGCCGCACGCAACGTGAAGGAGGCCGGCGCCGGGGCGCGCTTCGCGGTCTGGGGCCACTCGCAGGGCGGGCACGCCGCGCTCTTCACCGGGCAGCTCGCCGGGTCGCTGGCGCCCGAGCTCACGCTGGTCGGCGTGGCCGCGGCGGGCCCCGCCACCGACCTCGTCCGGCTGCTCCTCATGAACATGGACGACCGGCTCGGCAAGGTGCTCGCCTCCGAGGCGCTCTGGTCCTGGCAGCGGGCCTTCGGGGCGCCCATGGCCGAGGTCCTGGTCCCGGACGCGGTGCCGGTGGTGGAGCGCGTGGCGCAGGACTGCATCCGCGACGCGGCGGAGGGGGCGGTGGCCTTCTCCGACATCGTCCCGCTGCGGGAGGGGTTCCTCACCGCCGACCTCACGCGGACCGAGCCGTGGGCGCGGATCATGCGCGAGAACTCGCCCGGCGCGACGCCCATCGCGGCCCCGGTGTTCGTCGCCCAGGGCACGAGCGACCAGGTCACCCGCGCGCCCGTCACCGCGACCCACGTCCGGAGGCTCTGCGCGCAGGGCACGCCGGTCCGGTTCCTGGTCGTGGAGGGCGAGGCCCACATCCGGATCGCCTTCGCCACCGCCGACGACGCGGTGGAGTGGATGGCCGACCGGTTCGCCGGGAAGCCGCCGCCCGACGACTGCGCGGGCCTGCGGAACCACCGCGCCGCGGAGGCGCTGCCCCTGGAGGCACGATGACCACGACGTCCCTGGTGCTCGCCGTCGCGAGCCTCCTCTCCGCCGACTTCGGCATCGCCGTGGACCCGCCCACCATCGCGATGAGCACCGGGCAGGTGGTCACGGCGGCGGTGGTGACCACCGCGGTCGGCGCTCCCGCCACGGTGGCGCTCGCCGCGACGGTGGCGCCGGACGGGCTGGGGGTCTCGGCCACCCTCGACCGGGCGTCGGTCTCCGCGGGCGAGACGGCGACGCTCGCCATCCAGACCGTGGCCGGGGCCGCCGCGGGGAGCTACGTCGTCACCGTCACCGGGAGCGAGGGCGCCGTGGCGCGCTCCGCGACGGTGGAACTTGGAGTGACGGCGCCGGGGCAGCCGGGGGGGACCGGTTGCTCGACGGCGGGTGGTGGCGTCGGGGCGCCGTGGCCGGTGATGGGGCTGGCCCTGGTCCTCATGATGCGGGGGAGGTCGCCCTCCGCCGCCGTGCGGCCGCTCCTGCGATCACCGCGAGGGCGATCGCCCCCAGCCCGGTGAGCCACACGCCGGGGCTCCACCCCGGCATCTCGTACCACATGCGGAGCTCGTGCCGACCCGAGGGCCACGGCACGGCGCGGACGGCCACGTCGGTCGCGAGCACCTCCACCGGAACGCCGTCCACGTCGGCCTTCCAGCCGGGAGCGAACGCCTCGTTCACGACGAGGAGTCCCGCTCCCTCGGATCGGGCCACGATGCAGACCTCGCCGTCCGTGCGGGAAGCGGAGAGGACCTGGCCGGTGGAGAGCGTGGATCGGGGCGAGCCCTCCACGACCACGTCGGACCGGGACGAGGCGACGAGCTCGACGAGCGTCCGCGCGGCGTCGATCGGCGTCGCGGCCGCGACGGCCCCGGTTGCGAAGGAAGCCCAGTCCCGGTGCGGAACGGACCAGACCGACGCGCCCCACGTCGGGTCCCTCTGCATCAGCCGGGCGCCCTCGAGGGCGGCGCGCCCCAGGGCGGCCTGCTCCTCCGTTCCGGGCTCGCCGATCACCACGTGCGAGAGCCCGAGACGGCGGAAGGCCTGGAGGCGCGCCGGCCCGAAGTGCTCGGCAAAGGCCCCGGAGACGAGCAGGATGCGCGTCGGCAGCACGCCGGAGTAGGCCTCGATGTTCCCGACGCGAGCCTCGACTCCATGGGACGGCATTCCCAGGCGGGACTCCATCCAGTGGACGCGGGCCCAGTGATCGAGGTCGGCAGGTCCTCGAAGGAGGGGGAACGGGACCGAGATGCGGGCCAGCGGGTCGGCGGCCCGGACCGGCCCGAGCAGGCTGTCGTCGCGGGGGACGGCCGTCCCCGCGTAAAGAGCGAGCGGAGAGGCCGCGAGGCCCGTCACGGCGACCGCCACCGCGGCGAGCGCCGGGAACGCCCACCGGCGCGAGGCACTCGCCAGGCCCAGCGCAGCCGCGAGCAGGGCGAGGGCACCCGCGGCGTGGGAGAGACCCACGGCGATGCGATGAGCCGCCTCGCCAGCCACGTCGTCCGGTGCTCCCAGCGCCCGGAGGGTGTCCACTGCCGCCGGCCCCCCCGCGGCGAGCGCGTGAGGACCGAGCTCGT
>DAOMFN010000379.1:0-2351 GCA_035429785.1 Anaeromyxobacteraceae bacterium | reverse complement strand
CGTCCCCGACGAGCCTCCGCAGGCGGCGAGGAGCAGGGCGAGGGCGGTCGGGGCGAGGGCTCGGCGCAAGGGCTTCTCCATCCTGTGGGGGAACCCCGGCGGGTGCCGGGGACCGTCGCTCGATTGTAATCATTCCGGGGGCGGATGCGCCGCACTGCGTTCAACGCCCCCCGCGGGTCGAGTTGCCCCGGCCGGGACCCCCGGCTAGCCTCCCGCCGTGCCTCGCGATCTCGACGGCAGGGTGTTCCTCGTGACCGGCGCCAGCGCCGGCATCGGGAAGGTGGCGGCGGTGGAGCTCGCCCGCCGGGGCGGCCGGATGGTCCTGGCCGGCCGGTCCCGGGAGCGCACGTGGCCGGTGGTGGAGGCCATCCGGGGCGCCGGGGGCGCCGCCGACTTCATCCCCGTGGACCTCGCCGACCTCGACTCGGTGCGGGAGGCGGCCCGGGCCTTCCTGGCGCTCCGCCTTCCCCTCCACGTGCTCGTGAACAACGCCGGGATGGCCGGCGTGCGCGGCCTCTCCCCGCAGGGCTTCGAGCTCACCTTCGCCGCCAACCACCTCGGCCCGTTCCTGCTCACCGCGCTGCTGCTCGAGCGGCTCACGGCGAGCGCCCCGTCGCGCATCGTGAACGTGGCGAGCCGGGCCCACGCCCGGGCGCGCGCCATCGACTGGGACGCGCAGCGCCGGCCGCTCGCCTCGGTCGGCGGCATCGACGAGTACTCGGTCTCGAAGCTCGCCAACGTGCTCGTGACGCGGGAGCTCGCGCGGCGGCTCGCGGGAACCGGCGTGACCGCCTGCGCGCTCCACCCGGGCGTGGTCGCCACCGAGATCTGGAGGAAGCTCCCCTTCGGCGTCCGGCACCTCGTGAAGCTCTTCATGATCTCGCCGGAGGAGGGCGCACGCACCACCCTCCACTGCGCCACCGCGCCGGTCGAGGCGCTGGAGAGCGGCGGGTACTACGACGACTGCGCACCCCGCCACCCGAGCCGCGTCGCGCAGGACCCGGCGCTCGCCGCGGAGCTGTGGCGCCGGAGCGTCGAGTGGACGGGAGCGCCGGTCAGTCCCTGACGCCGGGAGCGCGCTCCAGCTCGTAGAAGTGGAGCCCCGCCGCGCGCGAGGCCCAGAGGCCGGCGCCGACCTGCTCGAACCGCCGCAGGAGCCTCTCGCGGTACCAGGCGCCCTCGCGGGCGTGCACGGCGGTGTCGGTCCGGTCGGCGTCCACGACCTCCTCGAGGTCCCGGCGCGTCACCGCCTCGAGGTAGAGCAGCCCGCGGCAGGCCAGCCCCAGGTTCTCGATGGCCCGCTCCGCGGCGTCGTCTCCGAGGTACGGCAGGACTCCCTGGCAGACCACGAGGTCGAACCGGGAGCGGGGGCGCCAGCGCGAGATGTCGCGGAGCGCGTGGCCGTAGCGCGCGCAGGCCCAGGGCGAGACGTCGGTGGAGACGTACCGCACCGCGGGCCGGTGGCGCCGGAACCAGGCCCGCCAGAAGCCCGGACCGGCCCCGACCTCCAGCACCTCCCGCACCTCCACGCCCAGCCAGGCCGCGAGGCCCGCCACGCCGGCCGCCAGGCGGCCCACCTGCCGCGCGTCGTGGACGCGGTCGGGCCCCTCGTAGTGGCGGCGGTAGTACTCGGCGTCGAATCGCTCCCGGGTGGTCATGGCGCGGGAGGAGAGCACGCGACCGGGCGCGGCGCAACGGGACGCCCGGCGACGGGAGGGCGTATCATCGCGGCGATGCGCCCACGCCACGCAGCCGGCCGCCGCCGGCCCTTCCCCGTCCTCCCCGTCCTCCCCGCCGCCCTGCTCGCCTTCCTCGCCGTGGCGTCCTCCGGCGGATGCGCCTCGATCCGCGCCACGGCGGAGAGGGACCGGATCCTCGAGACCCAGGTGGCCCCGTTCGTCTACGCGTGCGGCTGCGGCGGGATCTGGGCCGAGGTCCTGAAGGAGATCGCCGCGCAGGGGTTCTCGCTCGTGGGGAAGGATCGCGCCGTGGCCGGTCAGCCCCCGCAGTCGGGGCTCGCCGACTTCTTCTCCCAGGGGTTCCAGACGCGCGAGTCCGCCGACGGCGGCATCGAGGTGTCGTCCGACTGGAACCGCTCCTGGGTGCGCCTCCGGGCCTCGGGAACGGCGGTCCCGGGCGGCTGCACCGTGGCCTTCACGCGCGACTCCCGCGCCGTGCTCGACGACCCGGGAAGCGTCACCTCCGACTCCGACCTGGAGGCCTCCCTGGGACTCCTGCGCCGGGTCGATCCCGCCGCCGCGGCGCGCGGCGAGGCCGGGATGCCGCGGTAGGCCGCACCCGCCCGCCTACCCCGCCGCGCGCGGCACGAGCCGCACGGCCTGCGCCTTCAG
>DAOMFN010000378.1:0-2355 GCA_035429785.1 Anaeromyxobacteraceae bacterium | reverse complement strand
GGGTCGACGGCGAGCTCCCGGCCCAGGAAGCCCGGTCGGGCCTCCAGCCAGGCCCGCGTCGCCGGGGAGTGGTGGTCGTCCCTCCGCCAGACGAGCGCCACGTCCCAGGGGATGGCGGGCTCGACGAGCTTCACCGTGTGCACCTGCCGGCGGTCGAGCAGCCGGCAGATGGTCACCGGGAGCATCGCCACGCCGATGTCGGCGGCCACCATGGCGACGATGAAGTCCCAGTGGGAGCTCTGGCTCACCACGTTCGGCTCGAACCCCTGGCGCCGGCAGGCCTCCAGGATGTGCCCGTGGAGCGCGAACTCCGGGCGGTAGAGGACGAAGGGGGCCTGGGCGAGCTCGGCGAGGGCGATGGTGCGGCGGCGGGCCAGCGGGTGGCGCGGGTGGAGCACCACCCGCAGCTGGTCCCGGACGAAGGGGAGCGTGCCGAAGGCCTGCTCGTCGGTGGGGAGCACCACCGCCCCCACGTCGAGCTCGTGGCTGCGGACGAGCTCCTCGATCTGGTGCGAGCCCTCCTCGCGGAGCTCGAGCGCCACGCCGGGGTGGAGGGCGTGGTACTCGGCGAGCAGGCGCGGCAGGAAGGCCACGCCCACGATGGGCGGGGTGCCGATGCGGAGCCGCCCCCGGCGGACCTGGGAGAGCTCGTCCACCTCCTCCTCCATCACCCGCATCGCGGCCAGGATGCCCTGGGTGCGCGCCAGCACGACCTGCCCGGCGTCGGTGAGGCGCAGGCGCCGGTGCTCCCGCCGGAGCAGCGGCGTGCCGAGCTCGTCCTCCAGCCCCTTCACGATCTTGCTGATGGCCGGCTGGGTGAGGTGCAGGGTGCGGCCGGCGGCGGTGAAGCCCTGGCTCCTCACCACCTCGGCGAAGACGCGGAGCGCGTGGACGTCCATGGTTCATTCCATTCTTTTCTGGAATGGACAGCATAGCAATAATCGATTTCCGTCATGCGAGCCACGGGACTATGCATGCTCCCGCCGAGGAGAGCGCGACTCGCCTCCCGGCGCGGAGGACGACGTGAACGTGCTGGAGATGCTGCAGGAGCAGGAAGATGCCATCGTGGCCGAGGCCCTGACGGCGGTGAACTGGCTGCCCCACTACGACCGGGACGGCGCCGACGTCACCCGGGACCGGCTCCGGGCCCTGTGCCGGCTGGTGGCCGGCGCCATCCGGACCCAGGACCTGGGTGGGCTCCTCTCCCACGCGCGCCGCATCGCCCGCGAGCGCCACGAGGCCGGCTACGACCGGGCCGAGGTGGCGAGCGCGTTCTCGGCGGTGGAGGAGGCCATCTGGCACCGGGCCCTCGCCGTCCTGCCGGCCGAGCAGCAGACCTGGGCGCTGTCCCTCGTGGGCACCGCGCTCTCCCACGCGAAGGAGGCGCTCGGCCGGGCGTTCGCCGAGGCCGCCGGCTCCGGGGCTCCGGCCTTCGTGGACCTGTCGCCGCTCTTCCGCGGCGCGACCGGCCGGCGCGACCGGTTCCGCGAGGACCTCGTCCACCCGGTGTAGCCTCCGGACGGCGCGGCGCGCCTACGTGCCGGCGAGCAGCCGGTCGAGGCGCGCCCGCTCCGCGTCGAACGCGGCGCGGTCGGACGCGGGCAGCACGACCCGGGTGGTGCGGTGGACCTTGAACGGGTCCAGCACCTTCCCGGACGCGTCCTCGAGCTGGTAGTGCAGGTGGGGCGCGGTGGAGTGGCCGCTGTTGCCGGACCGGGCCACGACCTCCCCCTTCCTCACGCTCCGCCCCTTCTGCATCTCCTTCGGCACCACGTCGAGGTGCAGGAAGATGGCGTGCCGGCCCGTGGCCGGGTCCACGATGTCGAGGCAGTTCCCGTTGGCGGCGAACTTCCAGTTGCGCCGCTCGATGGTGCCGTCGAAGGGGGCGCGGACCGGCGTGCCCACCGGGGTGCGGAAGTCCACGCCCTTGTGGCGGCGTCCGTCCTTCACGAGGGACGTCACCTGCTCGTAGTCGGCGATGGGGCCGTCGACGAGCCGCTCCTCCACCTCGCTGCCGTCCTCCCGGTAGTAGCGCGCCCACTGCGCGCCGGCCGGCTTGAAGCGGTAGGCCGAGATCGTCCGCCCGAGCTTCTGGGAGGTGAAGCGGACCGCCTCCACCACCGGCTCCTGGGAGGCCGTCGGGCCGGAGCCGCCGGGCGGGGCGGGCGCCCAGAGGATCTCGATGCGGTCCCCGCGCCGGGCGTCCTTCGAGACCTGCAGGCTCCAGACGAGCAGCCGGTTCACGACCTGGGTGATCTCGGCGCCGGCTGCGCCGTTCCCGGGCCCGGCGGCGGCGACGATGGCGTCCTCCAGCGGGCCGGAGAGCGTGGCCGCGATCCGGCGGGGGCCGGAGGG
>DAOMFN010000377.1:0-2375 GCA_035429785.1 Anaeromyxobacteraceae bacterium | reverse complement strand
GCCCGAGGTCGCGAGCGGGGGCGTGCGGTTCGTCGCGGCGCTGCGCGCCGGAGCGGCGGCGTTCCGGGGCGAGGGCCTGCGGCTCCGGGCCATGGCCCTCACCTACATCTCCATCTTCTCCCTCCTGCCGGCCATGATGGTGACCGTGTCGATGGTCCGCTCGTTCCCGGACCTCGACCGCGTCCGCGTCGAGCTGCAGGACTACCTCGTCTCGAACCTCGCCGTCGGCGCGAGGGACAAGGTCTCCGCCTACCTCGACCAGTACGTCTTCGGCGCGTCCGCCATGACGCCCGGGCTCCTCGGCTTCGCTCTGCTCCTGTTCTCGGCGGTGGCGATGCTCGCGCAGGTGGAGCACGCCGTGAACGCCATCTGGGCGGTGCGCCACCCGCGCCCGCGGCTGCAGCGCTGGCTCACCTACTGGGCGGCCCTCACCGTGGGCCCGCTCATCATGGCCGGGTCCATCGCGCTGGCCCTCGACGCCCACGAGTCGCTGGGCGCACCCCGCGTCGTGGGCCAGGCGGCGGGCGTGGCGCTGACCTACGCGTTCTTCGTGGCCGCCTACCTGGCGCTCCCGGCGACGCGGGTCCGGTTCCTGCCGGCGCTCGGAGGCGGCGTGGTGGCCGGGACGGCGTTCGAGCTCGCCAAGGGAGTCTACGCCTGGGCCGCGTCCCACCTCTTCCGCTTCCAGGCGGTGTACGGGTCGATCGCCGCCATCTTCGTCTTCCTGCTCTGGCTCTACTTCTCCTGGACCATCTTCCTCTTCGGGGCCCGCCTCGCCTTCGTGCTCCAGCACCACCGGACGCTCGCGGAGCAGGAGGAGGGGAACGCCATGGCGCGGGAGCTCGTGGCGGTGCGCGCGCTCGTCGAGGTGGCCCTCGCCTGGTGGGACGGAGCCCGCCCGCCCGACGCCGGCGAGGTGGCCGACCGGCTCGACGCTCCCGCCGACACGGTCCGGGACGTCCTCGCCGTGCTCGAGGACGGCGGCTTCATCACGGAGGGGGACGGCGGCCGGCTCACCCCGGCCCGGCCGCTCGCCCGGACCACCCTCGCCGACGTCCGGCGGCTCATCGCCGGACCGCTGCCGGCCGCGGCCGGCGCCGGCATGCTGGCGGTGGTCGCCGGCGTGCTCGCCGAGGGGGAGAGCGCCGCGGTCGAGAGGCTGTCCAGGACCTCCCTCCAGGACCTCTGCCAGGCCGTTCGCAGCACGCCCCCGCCGCCCTTCCCGGGTCCGGAAGCGGCGCCCGAAGGCGAATAACAACGCATCCCCCCATAAGGCTTGCCGAATTTCCGCGTCTCGGCTAGGCTCCCCTCGTTCTCGAGTCGCGTAACGTACCGGAATGCGGAGCGATCCATGCTGAAGTCGGACCTCATCAACATCCTCGTCGTGAAGCGCGGCGTGACGCAGAAGCAGGCCGAGCTCACCATCGAGACCATCTTCGAGTCGATGAAGGATGCGCTCTGCAAGGGCGAGAACATCGAAATCCGCGGACTTGGCGCCTTTCATGTGAAGCACTACGAGGGCTACCAGGGGCGGAATCCGAAGACGGGCGAGGTCATCCCGGTCCGGCCGAAGCGGGGCATCCTGTTCCGAACCGGCAAGGAACTGCGCGACCGCGTGAACCATCCCGAGGATGGAGCCGCCGCCGCTCCCCCCGCCGCACCCGAGCCGGGTGCAGGCGGAAGCGGGGCGCCGCAGTAGCGCGGATTCACTCGGGGAACGATGCGCGCCCGACCGGGCGCACCTCGAGCTCGGGCGGCAGTTCCTCGTAACCCAGCACCGCAAGCCCGGGAAATCGCTGGGCCACCGCCTCGCGCAGGGGACGGCGCACGTCGGCCGGTGCGAGAAGCACTCGCGCGAGCGGTGCGGCGCCAAGTGCCGATTCCACGGAGGAAAGCAGCGCGCGCACCCGCGCGGGGTCGCCGACCCGGCCCTGACCCAGGAGCGACTCCCGCACCTCGAGCTCCGCCGCCGGGTCGAGGAGGAGCGCCTCCAGGGCATCGCCCCGGAGGAGCGGCTGGGCGATGTGACGTGCGAGGGCGCGCCGACACGCGTCGCAGAGCGCCGCCGGGGAGCTCCCTGCCGGCGCCGCCGCCAGCGTCTCGAGAATGGGGCGGAGCGGCCGGACGGTCACCTGCTCCTCGAGGAGGCGGCGGAGCACTTCGGCGATCACCGCCGGCGGGAGCTGGCGCGCGACTTCCCGCACGAGCGCCGGCGTGGTCGGCTCCTGGGCGTCGAGCAGGGCCTGGACCTCCTGCACGCCCACGAGGAGGTGGGCCGAGCGGCGGAGCGCGGCATGCGCCTCGGCGACGGCACGCGACGCCGGGTCGAGCGTCGGCCCCAGGGCGGACGCCCGGCCGGCATCGGCCACGGGCAC
>DAOMFN010000376.1:0-2416 GCA_035429785.1 Anaeromyxobacteraceae bacterium | reverse complement strand
CGGAGCCCGTGGCGCTTCAGGAGCCGGTGCAGGCTCTCCCGCTCCATGCCGGCGCGGGTCGCGGCCCGGGTCACGTTCCCCTGGAACTCCGTGAGCAGGGCCACGAGGTACTCGCGGGAGACCCGGTCCTGCGCCTGCTCGAGGGCCTCCCGGTAGGGCATCGTGGCCAGCACGCCTCCCGGAGGCAGCGCTACGCCGGGGCCCGCCAGCTCGGAGGGCAGGTCGCGGGGCGTGAGCACCGGTCCGGCGGCGATGGCCACGGCTCGCTCCACCGCGTTCTCGAGCTCCCGCACGTTGCCGGGCCAGGGCCAGGAGGCGAGCAGGCGCAGCGCCTCCGGGTCGAAGCCGGCCACCTCGCGCCGCATGGCGCGGGCGTGCTTCTCGAGGAAGTGGGCGGCGAGCAGGGGGACGTCCTCGGCGCGGTCGCGCAGCGGCGGGAGGCGGACGGGGAAGACGTTCAGCCGGTAGAAGAGGTCCTCGCGGAAGCGCCCGGCCGCGACCTCGGCGCGCAGGTCGCGGTGGGTCGCGGCGATCACCCGGACGTCCACCTTCACGGGGAGCCCGTCCCCGACGCGCCGGATCTCCCGCTCCTGGAGCACGCGGTTGAGCTTCACCTGGGTCGGGAGCGGCAGCTCGCCGATCTCGTCGAGGAAGATCGTCCCCCCCGCGGCCTCGGCGAAGAGGCCCGGACGCGCCGTGACCGCACCGGTGAAGGCCCCGCGGGCGTGGCCGAAGAGCTCGCTCTCCACGAGGTCCGGCGGGAGCGCGCCGCAGTTCACCGCCACGAACGGGCGTCCGCGCCGTGCCGACTGCCCGTGGATGGCGCGGGCCGCGAGCTCCTTGCCGGTGCCGGTCTCGCCGCCGAGGAGCACCGTGATGTCGAGCCCGGCGGCCTGCTCGACGAGCCGGTGGACCTCGCGCATCCGCTCGCTCTTGCCGAGCAGGCCGTGCAGGGAGCGCACGCCCTGCAGCGCCTGCCGCAGGCTCTCGGCCTCGTCGCGGAGCCGGCGACGCTCCGCGGCGCGGGCCACGGTGAGCGCGGCGGCGTCGGGATCGAAGGGCTTTTCCAGGTAATCGTAGGCCCCGAGCTTCATCGCCCGCACCGCGTCCCCCACCGTGGCGTAACCGGTCATCATGACCACCTCGGTGGACGGCGAGCGGGCCTTCACCGCCTCGAGCACCTCGAACCCGCTCGCCCCGGGCATGCGCAGGTCGGTGACCACCACGTCGAAGTCGCCCTCGCCGAGGAGCGCGAGGGCCCGGGCGCCGTCGGAGGCGGTCGTGACCGCGTAGCCCTCCTCGAGGATCTTCTCGAACAGCTTGAGGATGTTCTCCTTGTCGTCGACGACGAGGACGCGGACGGGAGGGGTCACCCGGCCTCCTTCGCCGTGCAGGGCAGGTGGAGGGTGAAGCGCGCGCCCCGGGGCAGTCGCGCCTCGCCGGTCACGTCGCCGCCGTGGGCCCGGGCGATGGCGCGCGAGACGGCGAGCCCGAGCCCGGTGCCCCGCGCCTTGGTGGTGAAGAAGGGCTCGAAGAGCCGGGCCGCCGCTCCCTCGCCGATGCCCGGCCCGTCGTCCTCGACCTCCACCCGCGCGGTCGCGCCCCCGGCGGACACGCGCACCGTGACCCGGCCCCCGGGGCCGGCCGCCTCGGTGGCGTTGCGCACCAGGTTGACGAGCACCTGCCGGAGCTTCGACGGCACGCCGGGCGCCTCGCCGTGCCCCTCGACGGCGATGACCGCGCCCTCCCCGGGAAGCGCGCCGGCCACCCGCTCCGCCACCTCGTCGCAGAGCTCGCGGAGGTCCACGCGCGGGCTGGGATCGGGCAGCGGGCGCGACAGGTCGAGCAGGCCCTCCACGATGTCCCGCGCCCGGACCGCCTCCTCCTCGACGATGCGCAGCTCCTCGGCGAGCGGCCCCTCCGCCTTCTTCCGCATGAGGCGCACGTAGCCCAGGATCACCGCGAGCGGGTTGTTGATCTCGTGCGCCACCCCGGCGGCGAGCCGGCCGATGCCGGCCAGCTTCTCGCTCCGGACGAGCCGGTCCTGGTGCTCCTGGAGCGAGGCAGTCATGGCGTTGAACTGTCACGCCACGGCGCCGAACTCGGCGGGGCCGTCCACCTCGATGCGCGTGTCGAGGTTCCCTGCGGCGAGGCGGGCCGCGCCCGCCTGGAGCCGGGCGACCGGCCGCGCGATGGTCCGGCCGATGTAGAGGCTGACGGCACCGGCCAGCAGCGGGGCGCCGAGGAGCAGGGCCACGATCCAGGCCGTGGTGCGCCGCTCCACCGCCTCCACCTCCGCCCGGGCGTTCGCGATCGAGCCCTCCGAGGCCGCCACGAGCGCCTCGGCCAGGTCCTGGATGCGCGTCACGACGAGCTGCGCGCGGGCGTGCTCGTCCTGCACGAAGGCCCGGTCGCC
>DAOMFN010000375.1:0-2444 GCA_035429785.1 Anaeromyxobacteraceae bacterium | reverse complement strand
TCCCACGCCTCCCGCGCCGCCGGGAGGTCGCCCGCGAGCCCCTGCGCGGCGAAGGCCCGCTCCACCGCGTCCCAGGGCAGGCCCATGGCCCGGGCGTAGGCTCCGGCCAGCGTGGTGTTGATGATGACGACCGCACTCGTCCCGATGCCGTGGCGGCGCGCGATGGCGGTCGCGTCCACCGCCGCGAACCGGTAGTGGCCGTGGCCGCCAGCGAAGGGCGCGAGCCCGCGGGCGGTGTTGAGGAGCACGACCGCCCCCGCGTCGGCGCCGTCGAGGACGTCGGGGCCGAGGAGGCCGGCGTCGAGCACGACGACGTGGTGGGGCGCGTAGACCTTGTTCCGGTTCCTGATGGGGGCGGTGTCCACGCGGGTGAAGGCGCGGACGGGCGCGCCGGCGCGCTCCGACCCGTAGTCGCCGAAGGTCTGCACGTGGAGACCCTGCTCGGCGTAGATGCTGGCGATGATCTTGGCGCAGGTGACGCCGCCCTGGCCGCCGCGTCCGTGCACCCGGACCTCGAGCGGCAGGGGCACGTCCCCAGGAAGCACCGCCGCCTCGACCGCCGTCGCGCCCACCGGACCTCCCCTGGCCGGGCCACCCCGTCCACCGACGGCAGCCCGAGGGATCCTTGAGCAACGGGCAGGCCAAGCCCCCGGAACTGAGCGAGGTCAATCGCCGGATGGACCGGGCTGAATGATTCGTTGGCATGATGCAATTCATTTCATGCTAATTCTTTCATGGTACCGACCCTGGAGGTCCCATGGCCATCGCTCCCGCCATGTCGATGCGTCAGCTGGCCGCCATCCTCGACTCCATCGTCGAGGGGCTCATCGCCGTCGACACGGACGGGCGCATCGTCCTCTTCAACCAGCAGGCGGCGGCCATCATCGGCCGGCCGGTGCGGGAGGCGCTGGGGCGCCCGGTGCGGGAGGTGGTGCCGAACACCCGGCTCCCCGACGTCCTCGCGTCCGGCCAGGACGAGCTCAACCGGCGTCAGGAGGTGGGCTCCACGACCATCATCACGAGCCGCATGGTGGTGCGGGATCCGGCCGGCACGATCGAGGGGGCCGTCGCCATCTTCCGCGACGTGGGCGAGGTCCAGGAGCTGGCCGCCCAGGTCCGGACCCTGAAGGACCTCCGCGAGCTGTCGGAGGCCATCATCCGCTGCTCGGAGGAGGCCATCGCGGTCTCCGACGAGCACGGCAACTACGTCGTGGTGAACCCGGCCTACTCCGCGCTCATGGGGCTCTCCGCCGAGGAGGTGCTCCACCGGCCGGTGACCGTGGACATCCGCCAGGGCGAGAGCGTCCACCTCCGCGTGCTCCGGACCCGCAAGCCCATCCGCGGCGCGCGGCTCCGGGTGGGCCCCCACCAGAAGGACGTGGTGGTGAACGCGGCGCCGCTGCTCGTCGGCGGCGAGCTGCGCGGCAGCGTGGGCGTCATCCACGACGTGTCGGAGATCCGCCGGCTCTCGGAGGAGCTCGCCACCGCGAAGGAGCAGCTCCGGCGCCTCGCGTCGCGCCACACCGTCGAGGACATCATCGGCGACTGCCCCCCCATGGCCCGCGCCAAGGAGCTCGCGCTGCGGGCGGCGCGCACGCCGGCCACGGTGCTCCTGCTCGGTGAGAGCGGCACGGGCAAGGAGATGTTCGCCCACGCCATCCACCACGCCAGCGACCGGCGCGACGCCCCGTTCATCCGGGTGAACTGCGCCGCCATCCCCGACTCCCTCATCGAGAGCGCGCTCTTCGGCTACGAGGGCGGAGCGTTCACGGGCGCGCGCCCCCAGGGGCAGCGGGGCCACTTCGAGGAGGCCGACGGCGGGAGCCTCTTCCTCGACGAGGTCGCCGACGCGCCGCTCGCGGTGCAGGCGAAGCTGCTCCGCGCGCTGCAGGAGCGGGAGATCGTCCGGGTGGGCTCGTCGAGCCCGCGCCCGGT
Organism: Anaeromyxobacteraceae bacterium; assembly: GCA_035429785.1. GTDB lineage: Bacteria > Myxococcota > Myxococcia > Myxococcales > Anaeromyxobacteraceae > CAIOAK01. The sequence continues at coordinate 509 of DAOMFN010000375.1, read as the reverse complement.
GGACGTCCGGGTGATCGCCGCCACCCACGCCGACCTCGACGCGCTCGTGGCCCGGGGCGAGTTCCGCCAGGACCTCTTCTACCGGCTGTCGGTCATGCCCATCCGCATCCCCAGCCTCGGGGAGCGGCGCGAGGACATCCCGGTGCTGGCGCGGACGCTGCTCGCGCGCATCTGCGCCGACTACCGGCTCGTGCCCATCCGGCTGTCCCAGGACGCCCTCGACCTGCTCCTCGAGCACCCCTGGAAGGGCAACGTGCGGGAGATGGAGAACCTGCTCGGCCGGGCCGTCATCCACATGCAGCCCGGGGACGAGGTGCTCTCCCGCAGCCACCTCGACCAGGCCTGGGGGGCCGGGGCGCGGGCGCCGGCGCCGGCGGGGCCGGAGGTGCCCGGGCGCTTCGCCGAGCTCAAGCGGGCGTGGGAGCGGCAACTGATCGAGGGGGCGCTGGCACGCCACAGGGGCAACCGGGCGGGCACGGCCCGGAGACTGGGGGTCACCGTGCGGGAGC
>DAOMFN010000374.1:0-2450 GCA_035429785.1 Anaeromyxobacteraceae bacterium | reverse complement strand
CCACCGCCACGCCGTACTTGCGGGCGAGGTCCGGCCGCCGCGAGACGTCCACCAGCACCGGCGCCCGGCCCGACTCGCGAAGGCGCGCGGTGAGGTCGTGGCAGTCGGCGCAGAGCGGGTGGGTGAACTGGACCACCGCGTCCCGGCCCGGGGCGCAGCCCAGCTCGGCGAGGTCGATCCGGCCCGGCGTCGCGCCGCGGACGCCGCGCAGGAAGGCCCAGCCGCGGTAGAGGAGGCAGCCGGCGCAGATGCCGGTCGCGGCGGCGCCGAGGGCCAGGGTGGCCACGAGCCCGGCGAGCAGGTTCCCGGCGGCGTGGAACCCGGCGAGGTGGGCGAGCGTGGCCGCTCCCAGCACGGCGAGCCCCACCTGGTTCGCGAACTTCACCGGGCGCGCGTCCTCGACCGGACCCTCCCCGAGCCGCGGCTGGATCCAGGCGAAGTAGACCCGGCAGGCGACGCACCAGCGCCGTCCCCGCCACAGGACGAGGGCGAGCTGGAGCGCGCCCAGGGCGGCCAGCGGCCAGGCCCCGGTGACGATGGAGGCGAGCGCCAGGGCGCCGATGACGAGCTGGTTCGCGCGCGGGGCGCGGGAGTCGATGACGGCGAGGTCGCGCCAGGGGTCGGCGGTGCGGGGAGCGGGCATTCGTCCGCTATAACGGACATCCCGTGTCCCCGCAACCCGGGCGCCTCCGCCGGTCCTACACGTCCGGCGTCGCCGAGAGCTCCCCCTCGGGCGTGCCCTTCGCCGCGGGGAGCACGAGGTTGAGCAGGACGCCCACGTAGGTGGCGAGCGCCATCTCGCCGATCTCGGTGCCGCCGAGGTGGATCTTGGCGCCGCCGATGCCGATGACGAGGATGACGGAGGCGATGATCAGGTTGCGGGTCTGGGAGAAGTCGATGCCCGCCTCGACGATCATCCGGATGCCCGACGAGGCGATGATCCCGAAGAGCAGGATGCAGATGCCGCCCATGACCGGCACCGGGATGGAGCGGATGACGAGCCCCACCGCGGGGAGGAAGGAGAGGGCGATGGCGATGATCGCGGCGAGCCCGATGACCCACACCGAGAAGACGCGGGTCACGGCCATGACGCCGATGTTCTCGCCGTAGGTGGTGGAGGGAGGACCGCCCAGGAAGCCCGCCACCATGGTGGCCACGCCGTCGCCGGCGAGCGACCGGTGGAGCCCCGGGTCCTTCACGAGCTTCTTGCCCACCACGTTCTCGGTGACGATGAGGTGGCCGATGTGCTCGGTGATCACCACGAGCGAGACCGGCGCCAGGATCACGATCGACTTCCAGTCGAGCCGGGGCATCGTGAAGGGCGGGACCGCGACCGCCGAGGCGTTCCGAACCCCGGAGAGGTCGACGAGCCCGGCGAACCAGGCCACGACGTAGCCGCCGACGATGCCGATGAGGATGGGGATGACCCCCAGGAAGCCCTTGAAGAACATGGCGGCGACGACGGCGATGGCGAGCGCCGCCATGGCCACCGCGAAGAACTTGCCGTTGTACTTGGTCGGGTCGAAGAGGTTGGCGGCGACGCCCGACCCGGTCGTGGCCATGGCCACCGCCACCTGGGCGAGCCCGAGGCCGATGACCATGACGACCGGCCCGATCACCACCGGCGGGAGGAAGCGGTCGATCCACCCGGTGCCGAACTTGCCGATGGCCGCCGCCACCACGACGTAGATGGCGCCCACCACCACGCAGCCGGCCATGGCCGCGCCCACGCGCTCGGCGGGGGCGATCTTGCCGAAGGCGAACTGCATCCCGATGATGGCCTGCAGGCCGGCGATGAACGCGAAGGAGGAGCCCAGGTAGGCCGGGATGCCCCCCTTGGTCATGAAGATGTAGATGAGCGTGCCGAGCCCGCTCGTGAAGAGGGTCACCGAGGTGTCGAGGCCGACGAGCCAGGGAACCAGCACGGTGGCGCCGAACATGGCGAAGAGGTGCTGGAGCGCGAGGGGAAAGGCCTGGGGAAGCGGGAGCCGCTCCTGGATGCCGACGGTGCGAGGTGTCACGGATCCTCCGGTCAGGTGACCACGAAGTAGACGACGAACGCGAGCGAGCTGAGCCACATCAGGGGGTGGACCTCGCGGCCCCGGCCCGACAGGACCTTCAGGACCACGAGGGAGACGAAGCCGGCGCCGATGCCGTTCGTGATGCTGTAGGTGAACGGCATGACGGTGAGGACGAGGAAGGCCGGGATGGCCTCGGTGAAGTCGGTCCAGGGCAGGCTGCCGACGTCGCGCATCATGAAGAAGCCCACCAGGACGAGCACCGCCCCGGTGGCCTGGGCGGGAACCACCGCGGCGAGCGGCGAGATGAAGAGGCAGGCCGCGAAGAGGAGCCCCGTGACCACGGAGGCGAGCCCGGTGCGGCCGCCCGTGGCGGCGCCCGCGGCGCTCTCCACGTAGGTGGTGGCGGAGCTCGCGCCCGCTGCGCCCCCG
>DAOMFN010000373.1:0-2463 GCA_035429785.1 Anaeromyxobacteraceae bacterium | reverse complement strand
GCCAGCGCCCGCGCGGCGACCGGGACGCGCCCCGACCGGACGCAGACCGCGCCCAGCCGGTGGCGCCGGGCCTCGTCGCAGGCCCGGACCAGGTCGTCGTCGGTGGCGTCCTCGCGGAGCAGCGTGTGCTCCACGAGCGGCGCGAGGTCGCGCGGCGTGCGGATGGAGTCGAGGGGCGCCGCCTTCACGTGGCCTTCGGTCCGGCGCCCGCCTCGAACCACGGATCGCGGCCGGTGGCCTCGCCAAGCCGCTTCTGCAGGTCGCGGTCGAGCAGGTGGGAGGGCACCACCCGCGACAGGGCGGCGAGCAGGTTGCCCTTCACGGTGGGGTTCTCGGCCTGGAGCTCGGAGAGGAGCGCCTTCACCCGCTTGCGCATCAGGTTGGGCTGGGAGCCGCACAGGCCGCAGGGGACCACCGGGAAGCCCATGGCGGCGGCGAAGGCGGCGATGTCCTCCTCGGCCGCGTAGGCCATCGGCCGGATGACGACGTTGCGCCCGTCGTCGCTCCGGAGGCGCACCGGCATCGTCTTCAGCCGCCCGGCGTAGAGCGCCGACAGGAGCAGGGTCTCGATGAGGTCGTCCCGGTGGTGGCCGAGCGCGATCTTGTTGCAGCCGAGCTCCACCGCCGCGTTGTAGAGGATGCCCCGCCGCAGGCGCGAGCAGGCCGAGCAGTAGGTCTCGCCCTCGGGGACGACCCGCTTCACGATGGTGAGCGTGTCCTCCTTGAGCATCCGGTAGGGCACCCCCACCCTCCGGAAGTGCTCCTCGAGCCGATGGGCCGGGAACCCGGGGTGGCCCTGGTCGAGGTTCACCGCCACGAGGTCGAAGCGCACCGGCGCCCGCTCCCGGAGCCGCTGGAGCAGGTGGAGGAGCGCGTAGCTGTCCTTGCCGCCGGAGACGGCGACGAGGATGCGGTCGCCGTCCTCCACGAGCGAGAAATCCTCGATGGCGCGGGCGGTGTCCCGCAGCAGCTTGCGCTCGAGCCGTTCGGTTTCGTTCATCCCGGGCGAGGTATAGCCCAAAGGGCCGGCGGGGCCCCTCCATTTTCCTTTGACGGGCAGGGGGTCTTTCGGTAAACGGCGCGCACGCGACTGGGGAGAGCGATGCCTGCGAAGGATCTCGGAAACAAGCACACCTGCTTCAAGTGCTCGACGAAGTTCTACGACCTGAAGAAGCCCGTGCCGCTCTGCCCGAAGTGCGGGGCCGACCAGCGCGAGAGCCCCGCGCTCAAGGCACCCCCGCCGGAGAAGCGGGCGCGTCCCGCCGCGCGGAAGCCGGAGCCGGTGCTCGACCCGGTCGAGACCGACGAGGACGCCGCGCTCGAGGAGGGCGAGGAAGACCTCGCCGAGGACGACGAGTAGCCGGCGTCAGTTCCCGAAGGTGAAGTCCAGCTCCGCCGTCCCGCTCGCCGGGATGGTCGCCGTCGCCTTGCGCTCGCCGAGCCGCTCGTGCCAGGCGGTGACCTCCCAGGTCCCGGCCGGGAGGCCGGAGATGGCGAAGGTCCCGTCGGCCCCGGTGACCGCGGCGGGAGCGTCCACCACCCAGACGTAGGCGCTCATCCAGGCGTGGACGTCGCACTTCACGACCACGAGACCGGGTTTCTTCAGCTGGCGGGACATCCGCGCGTCCTTCGACGGCATGGCGAGGTTGAAGGCGGTGGCCTGCCCCAGGTACCCGTGGACGTTGTGCAGGGTCGGGTCCCCGTTCACGACCTCGAGGGTGCTTCCCACCGGCAGCACCTGGACGTGGGGGACGAACCGGCAGGTCCGCTGGTCGAGGACCCCCTTCGACGGGGCGGGGGCGGGCGCGCCCCGGACGACCACGACCACGTTCCGGAGCTTGCCGCCCGCGACCTGGACGGCCTCGTCCGGTACCGAATCGCCGCAGAGGGCCTTCTCCTTCGTGGCCTCGAGGGGAGCGAGAGCCGGCGGGGTCCCCTGGAAGCGCACGGTGCCCCGGAGCTCGCCGGCGGCGGACGGAAGGGGGGCGAGCAGGAGGGCCGGGACGAGGGCGACGAGGAGTCTGTGCATGGGCCCACCCTAACCCCAAACGGGCTGGATCCCCGCGCCCCTGGCGGGCCCCCAGGACATCTTGACCCGGATCAGTCCACTTCTTAAATGTCCGTTCACCCATGCTCGAGTACCGCCTGGCCCGGGCGACCGCAGCCGCCACCTTCGTGCTCCTCGTCATCGGGGGCATGGTGCACGCCACCGGCTCCTCGCTCGCTTGCCCGGACTGGCCCCTCTGCTACGGCCAGTTCTTCCCGGCGATGGAGGGCGGCGTCCTGTACGAACATGGGCACCGGCTGGTGGCGCTCGCGGTCTCGGTGCTCACGCTCGCGCTCGCGGTGACGGTCTGGCGGCGCAGGCGGGAGACGGCGGTCCGTGCGGGGGCGCTCCTCGCGCTCGGGCTCGTCCTCTTCCAGGCCTCGCTCGGCGCCCTCACGGTGGTCTGGAAGCTGCCG
>DAOMFN010000372.1:0-2500 GCA_035429785.1 Anaeromyxobacteraceae bacterium | reverse complement strand
CGAATCCCTGTCGCGCGAGCCCGTCCGCCTGGGCCCGGGAGGTCCCCTCGCACCGTGAGCATCCTCCGTTCCCCGACCGATCCACGCTGGGTGGAGGTGGCCATGGCCGACCTCGACGCCACCCTCGGCGACCACGCGCACTGCGAGAAGAAGGCGGCCGCCACCGCGGTGAAGCTCGTCGCCGACCACGCCGACAAGCCCGACCTCGTGCGCAAGCTCGCGAAGCTCGCCCAGGAGGAGACCCAGCACTTCCTCGGCGTCCTGAACGAGCTCGCGCTGCGGGGGCGGACGCTCCCTCCCGACGCGGGCGACCCGTACGTGCAGGCCCTGCTTCGCCTCCCCGGCGGCGGGAAGGGCCGGCTCGCCGAGCAGCTCCTCGTCTGCGCGCTCGTCGAGGCCCGCAGCTGCGAGCGGCTCACGCTCCTCGCGGAGGCGCTCCCCGACCCGCGCCTCCGGGAGTTCTACCGGCGGCTCGCACAGTCGGAGGCGGGGCACGAGAGGCTCTTCGTGGACCTGGCCCGCGACCACGCAGGGGGCATCGACGTGGACCGGAGGCTCGGTGAGATGGCCGAGGCGGAGGCCCGGATCGTCGCCGATCTGCCGCTACTTCCCCGGATTCACTGAGGACCTGGGCCAAGAAGCTTCGGGATGGAGGCCGCGCCCCGGGAGGGGTTCGGCGACGGGGCCGTCAGGTTTTACGGGCGAGTCGTCTCTCCATGTGGAGGGTCGGCGCCCCGCGGGGGGGTGTCGACCATCCGGTTTCCGGAGGTTGGATGAAGCTCGTCCTCGTCGCCGCCGTTCTCGCGCTCGTCGGGTGGACGCCCATCCTCGCTGCAGGACCAGGCAGCCTGCCACCGATCCCGGAGCCGGTGAAGTGTCTCGACTGCTTCGCTCAGCAGTGCCACACGGTGAACGGACCGGGCTACCATGCGTGCATGGTGGGCGCGATGGGATGCGAGACGGCGGACCCCTGCGGTGAGTGAGCTCCACCGGGAACGGGACGCAGGCGTCCAGCTCTCCCTCACGCTCGCCGTGGTCTTCGCGCTCACGCTGGCCGGAGCCGCCTGTTTCCCGGACCGCGGACCCGTGGGACCGGTCGGCGCCCGGGTCCCGGGCGCGCCGGAGGAGCAAGGGTTCCCGGCGCCGCGCGCGACCGCGTCCCCTGCCACCGACGGCTCGCAGGCCGCCATGCCGGGTGCCGTCGCGGTGTGGCCTCCGGAGAGCGCCCGCGGATCGAGCGGAGAACCATCGCCGTCGACGGTCGACCCGTGGGAGCAGGTCCCGCTCGACCGGGATGGCACCGGCCCGCTCGGCCCCAAGTCCGTCCGTCGGGCCTTCTTCGAGGCCATGAGGAAGCCGCGAATCCCCATTCTGGTCTGCAGGCAGGAGTGGGTGGCGCCGCCAGGCGTCAACTACGTGATGATGGAGGTCGAGCTTCGCGTGCGCTCCCAGGAGGAGAGCCTCGTCGTGGAGGACGTGGCGTTCCCGGGCGGAAGCGTCGGCGACGCCGGTCTCGAGCACTGCATCGCCCGGGAGTACCGGGGGCGCCGGTCGGAGGCACCCGGCATCGAGCCGGGTCGGGCGTTCCGGATGCTCCAGACCATCCATTTCGTCGTCCCGTAGGGCCGGAAACCCGCACACCGGTGCGGTCGATCCGGTCGCGCACGTCCGTCGTCCGTGCGATACCTCCGGTCGTGACCATCCCGGAGGGCAGCCTGACCCGCCTCCTGCGCGAGGCGCTCTCGCCCGACGACGCGAAGGGCTCGTCCTGGGACCCGGCGCTCTTCCCGGGAGCGGTCGTCGGCCGCTTCGAGATGTTGCGGGAGCTGGGCCGTGGCGGGTTCGGCACGGTCTGGGAGGCGCGCGACACCGCGCTCAAGCGGCGCGTGGCCTTCAAGGCCATCCGCGGAGCGGGCAGGGGCGCGGCCGACGACCGCGCGCTCGCCGAGGCCGAGGCCGCGGCGCACCTGCTCCACCCCAACGTGGTGACGCTCTTCGACCTGGGGCGCAGCGAGCACGGCGCGTTCCTCGTCATGGAGCTGCTCGAGGGGCGCTCGCTCGCCGCGGCCCTGGAGGAGGGGCCGTTCCCCCCGGCGGAGGCGGTGCGCATCGGGGCCGGGATCGCCGCCGGCCTCGCCCACGCCCACGCGAAGGGGATCCTGCACCGCGACCTCACGCCCTCGAACGTCTTCCTCTGCGCGAATGGAGACGTGAAGCTCCTCGACCTGGGTCTCTCCCGAGTGCTGGGACGCGACGGCGGCCACGTCGGCCCCGGCGACGGGACGCCGGGCCACGCGCCGCCCGAGCGGCTCCGCGGTGAGCCGGAGGACGCGCGCGGCGACCTGTACGCCCTCGGGCTCCTCCTCCAGCTCATGCTCACCGGTGCGCTGCCCGACGAGGTCCGGCGCCCGGGCACTGTCGGGGTCCGCGTCCCGGGATGGGAGGGCCTCGCCACCCTCGTCGCGCGGCTGCTCGACGACGACCCGGGTCGAAGGCCGGC
>DAOMFN010000371.1:0-2522 GCA_035429785.1 Anaeromyxobacteraceae bacterium | reverse complement strand
ACGTCCCGGCGTTCTGGAAGAGCCGCTCGGCGAAGAGGGAGAACGCCTCCTCGGCCGCGTCGTCGTCCTTGCGGAACATGGTGTAGAGGAGGCCGCGGACGGAGGGCCCCATCTCGTGCATGACCCGTTCGATGCCCCGACGAACGTCCCCCCGAGCAAAGAGGTCCGCCGCGCTGTTGCCCGATTCCACGGGCCGATTCTAGCCGAAGGCCGACCCGAAAGGGGGTCTCCGGGCATCCTCGTGTCACATCGGAGAGCCCCGGCCGTCCTCCATAAATGAGGACTCTCGGTGGAGAGTCTGCCACTCTTGGTCGTTCGTTCTCGGAGGGAAGCGTGGGTCATCTTCGCTGGATTCTCCTGGTTGCCATCGCCGTCGTCGCAGCCGCATGTGGGTCGAGCCCGGAGACGGGCGCCATCGCTCCGCCTCCCTTCGTCCCCGGCACCCCGGTGGAGGTGACGCCGATCCAGGTCCATCCCGAGTCCGGGAGCTCGCTCACCGACCAGAGCGGGTACGACGGGGCCCGCCGGCTCGTCATCACCGGTCCATCCGGCTGGGCGGCCGAGTGGGCCCGGATCTGGGCGACGCAGGACACGGCTCCTCCGCTTCCCGTGGTGGACTTCAGCCAGGAGTTCGTGGTCGTCGCGGCGAGCGGAGTCCACGGGAGCGGCGGGTTTCAGGTCCTCCTGAGCAGCGCGTTCGTCGCTGATGGCGTTTTGCGCATCCCCGTGGGCGAGATCGTTCCGGGGGCAGGCTGCGCCGTCGCTGCGGTGAATACGAGCCCGGTGTCCGCGGCGCGCATGCCGAAGTTCTCCGGAACGATCGAGTTCGTCGAGTGGAAGTCGACGCGCCTCTGTCCTCCGTAGCCGGCGGACACCGCGCAGCCCCCGTCCGGGCCGCGTGAGTGTTTCGTGCTGATCGCAGACGTCGACGCCGCCCTCGAATTCACCCTGGCGGGATGGTGGAGCTCCAGATCCAGGGCACGCGCATCACCGGGATGGGCACCGACGTGACCTTCACGAAGGTCGACGGCGGGTTCCGCCTCACCGGCATCTGGATGAAGGACAACGTCGATCTCACGGTGACGCGCGACTCGGCCCGCTCCCAGCAGGAGCGCTACCGGATCGTCGCCCCGGGCCGGTACGCCACCGAATCCGTGCCGCCCCTCGCGGTCCAGCTGACCGGCGAGGCGGCCAACATGGACGACCCGAAGTTCCCGGAGACGGCGCTCACCGTCCTGGCCCTCGGCTGGGGTGTCCACCCGTTCCCGTAGGCGTCCGGCCGCCTATCCGCCGCGCAGCGCGGCATCGAGGTCAGTCCACAGGTCTTCGACGCCCTCGATGCCGACACTGAGCCGGAGGAGCGACGGGGGCAGGTGCTCCTGTCCCGGGACGGCCGCACGGCGCTCGATGGTCGACTCGACCGCGCCCAGGCTGGTGGCGTGCTGCACCAGCCGGACGCGGGAGCAGACCGCGTCGGCCGCCGACGCGTTGCCCCGGACGTCGAAGGAGACGACCGTGCCGAAGCCCTTCAGCTGCGCGCGCGCCACCGCGTGGGTAGGGTGGTCGGGCAGCCCCGGGTAGCGCACCCGCGTCACGGCGGGGTGGGCCTGCAGCCGTCCGGCGAGCACCATCGCGTTCGCCTGGGCCCGCTCGAACCGGATCGCGAGGGTCCGGGCGCCGCGCACGGCGAGAAAGGCCTCGAGCACGCCCGGCGTGGCACCCATGAGTTCCCGCGATCGGTGCAGGTCGGCGAGGAGGTCGTCGCGGCGCACGGTGACCACGCCGGCGAGCAGGTCGGAGTGTCCGCCGATGAACTTGGTCGCCGACTGGAAGGAGACGTCCGCCCCGAGGTCGAGCGGCCTCTGGTTGAGCGGCGTCGCGAACGTGTTGTCGACCGCCAGGATGCCGGACGGCTTCCGGGGAGCCGCGCAGATGGCGCACAGGTCGGCCACCTCCAGAAGCGGGTTGGAGGGAGACTCGAGCCACGCCAGGTCCGCGTCCGCGCAGGCGCGCACCCAGCCCTCCGTGTCGGCGACCGGGAGCCTGCGGACGCGCCAGAGCCCCTTCCGCCGACCCGCCTCGGCAAGCCCCGCGACGCCCTGGTAGCAGTCCTCCGGGAGGACGACGTGGGACCCGGCGCCCAGCCGGTCGAAGACCGCCGCGATGCCGGCCATCCCGGACGCGAAGGCCACGGCGCGCCCGCCCTCGAGGAGGCCGATGACCTCCTCCAGCGCCTCCCAGGTGGGCGTCCCGTCGTCGCGCGAGTAGGCGCGTCCACCCCCGAGGACGAAGTTGGAGGCCGGGACCGGCGGCACGTTGAGTGGCGCAGCCGGCCGGCGATCGCGCCCCGCGGCGACGAGGAGGGAGGACGGAGAACGGAGGCTCGCGAGATGGGGGACCTGGCTCATGGCGCGGACTCTACACCGCCGCGTGGCGGTTCTGCGTCGTGCGGGTCAAGCCCCCGGAACATCTGCTTTCCCATGGGGGGGGCCCCCTGTTCAACAACGGTGCAGCATCAAACG
>DAOMFN010000370.1:0-2536 GCA_035429785.1 Anaeromyxobacteraceae bacterium | reverse complement strand
GCGCTCGTGGCGCGGGTGCTCTCGGCCCCGTCCGCGGGGGCGGCCCGCGAGCTCGCCGCGCGCACCGACCCGTCCCTCCACAACCCCTTCCACCTCCTCGTCGCCGACGCCCGCACCGCCTTCCTCTGGTGGTACGACGGCGACGGCTCGGCCCTCGAGGACCTCGGTCCCGGGCTGCACGTCGCCACCGAGCGCGACCCGCACGGGCGCGATCCCCGTGGCGAGGCGCTCCGGGCCCGCTGGCCGGTGGACCCGGCGCCGCAGCGGCTGCGGGAGCTGCTCGGGAGCCACGCCCTGCCCCCGGGCCCGGGGCTCTGCATCCACCACGGCGCGCTCTACGGCACCCGCTCCTCGGCCATCCTGCGGCTCGCACCGGCGCTGGCCCACTCCGAGCTCTGGGGGGCCGACGGCCCGCCCTGCACGACCCCGTTCGAGGAGCGGTCCGCCCTGCTCGTCGACCTGGCGCGGTCGGCTTGACGCCGGGCCACCGCCGCCGCATCTATCCGCCCATGGGACTCCTCGACCGCATTCCCTCCCGCCCCCCGCCCGCCGGCCCTCCCGAGGCCATCGACCTGAACGAGCGCGGCGAGTTCGAGATCGCCTGGCCCGGCGCCCGGGTGGTGATCATCCCGGCCTTCACGCTGCGCGACCTGTGCCCCTGCGCCGGGTGCATCGAGGAGGGCACCGGGAAGAAGATCCTCGATCCCTCCACCATCCCCCTCGACATCCGGGCCGAGCGCATCGACCCGGTGGGCAACTACGCCATCCAGATCCACTGGTCGGACGGCCACGACACCGGCATCTACACCTGGGAGCTGCTGCGCCGGGCCTCGGGGCTGTAGCCCCGCTCCCGCGCCCGGCGCTCACACGCGCGGGTGCGCCGGCGGCGCGATCCGGGTGTGCCGGTTCACGTCCGGCGCCACGCCGTGCCGTGCGCGCGCGAACCGCAGCCCCCGCATCTCCCCGTTCCCGTCGCGGAGCGCGTGCACGAGGAGCTTCACCGCGAACGGGTCGGCGTGGCCCGAGGCCGCCTCGGCCACGAGCACGTCCACCGCGCCCCGGGCGTCGTAGGGCTCCGACCGGTACGCGCGCCCGTGGGTGAGCGCAGCGAAGGCGCTCGCCACCGCCACGACCTCGGTGGTCGGCGACGGCCGCGCCGCCAGGTCGGGGTAGCCCTGCCCGTCGCGCCAGTGGTGGGCGAGCGCCGCCTCCACCGCCGGGTGCTCCCCGAGGTGCCGGGCGAGCTGGAAGGCCCCGAGGATGGGGTGCTGCGCGACCTCCACCGCGTCCTCCCCGTGGAGCGAGTCGGGGGCGAGCAGCAGCCGCGGCGGCACGTGGCGCATGCCCAGGTCGTGGAGGAGCGCTGCCGCCGCGATCTGGGGCGACGCGCGCGCGGTTCCGGCCGTGGCCAGGATGAGCCGCGCGGTCACCACGGCCGTGGAGAGCGCGTGCCGGTAGCGCACCGGGTCGAGGAGCTTCGCCGCCGCCATCTCCTCGACGAGTTGCTGCGGCAGCGCGGCGGCCTCCACCACCCGCCGGACCGATTCGCGCACGTCCGGCGATCGGAAGAGCCAGGCGAACGCCGGATCGGCGAGGACGTCCGGGAGGTCGTCGGCGACGAAGGTGTCCGCCATCGGGGTCGCGCTCCCCGGGCGGGCCGTCCGCGCCGTCTCGGCGATTCCCTCGACCGAGATGACCGTCCCGGCCCGGGCGAGGACGCGCCCGGCGCAGTCGGCGAGGTCCCGCCGCAGCTTGACCCGGTCGAACATGGTGGCACTCACCAGGGTACCAGGGTCACGGGACGACGGGGGGCCGGCCCCCCGAGGGGTTCCACCGACCGGGGCAGGCCGGGTCAGCGTCTTTTACGGGACATGGCGCGGTCCATCTCCCGGCGCGACTCGCGCTCGGCGATGTGGTCGCGCCGGTCCTCGTGGGTCTTGCCGCGTCCCAGGCCCAGCTCCACCTTGGCCCAGCCGTCCTTGAAGTAGAGCGAGGTGGGCACGAGCGTGTACCCGCGCTGCTCCACCTTGCCGCGCAGCTTCTCGATCTCGGAGCGCCGGAGGAGGAGCTTCCGCTCCCGGAGCGGCGCGTGGCCGAAGGCGGCCGCGGCCTTGTACTCGCCGATGCGGCAGTTGAGGAGCCAGAGCTCGTCGCCGCGCAGCGCCGCGTAGGAGTCGGAGAGGGCCACGTTGCCTTCCCGGAGCGACTTCACCTCGCTGCCGGTGAGGACCAGCCCCGCCTCGACGGTGTCCTCGATCGCGTAGTCGAAGCGGGCGCGCTTGTTCTGGGCCACGACCTTCACGCCGTCGCCCTCGCCCTGGCGCTTGCGGGGGGTCACGGCAGCGCCACGTTGTCGATGAGCCGGGTGCGCCCCAGGAAGGCGGCGACCAGGGCGCGGGTGCCCGGCGCGGCGACGCCGACCGGGCGCATCGACTCCGGGTGGACGAGCTCCACGTAGTCCACGCGGAGGCCGGCCCCCTCGACCGCGGCCCGGACGGCCGCCGCGAGGCGCGCCGGGTCCCGCTCTCCCGCGGCG
>DAOMFN010000369.1:0-2570 GCA_035429785.1 Anaeromyxobacteraceae bacterium | reverse complement strand
CGGCCTCCGTGCCCTCCACGGTCGCCGCCGCGGCCATCGCCCCGGCCGGACCGCCGGTCGCCTCCCGGCGAGCGGTCGTGGCGCCCCTCGGCCGCTCCCGGCGTCACCCCGACGGCCACGCAGTAGACGTTCCCGGACCGCAGCAGGGCGACGAGGTCGGCCTCCGTGCGGATCACCTCGCGGAAGAGCGTGGCCGCCCGACCCACCTCGTCGAGCGAGTCGCGCGCACCCGACGCCCCCACGCAGGGAAGCCCCATGTGGTCGGCCGCCTCCACCGCGAGGTCGTTGGCCGCCGCCTTGCGCCGCGCGTCGAGACCCTCCACCGCGGAGATGCCGTCGAGGGTGAAGAGGACGTCGCCGCCGGGGCGCTCGATCGACTTGTCGTAGGGGTGGGCGGCGACCACCACGCCCCCCAGAGAGGTGACCTTGGCGATGACCTCCTGGACCGGCCACGGGGGGGTGCCGAAGATCTGGGGCAACGCCGGGACCTTCTCCGGCTCCGGGAAGTACGCAAGGTAGTGGCCGCGGTCGGTCGCGATCTCGACGCCGCAGAGGGCGAGGAACCCCTCCGCCCGCGCCGCCTCCCGCACCTCGGGGAGCCCGTCCATCGTGTTCATGTCGGTGATCACCACGCCGTCGAGCCCGGCCTCGCGCGCCCGCCGCACGACGTCCCGGGGGAGGAGGGCGCATCCGGGGCTGTGGCGCGTGTGCACGTGGAGGTCGAGGATCATGGCGGTTTTCCTTGCGATTCTCGCGGGGACCGGCCGGTCGAATACCACGCGCCCGCGCGAGCGTCCAACCCGCCGAATTCGGCCGCGATATCGGCCGCTTGCGGGACTGGCAGGTTTGACACCTGGAGCCAAGCAGGCAATGATATCGAAGAGTTGGACACGCGCTGGAGGCGGTGCGGCGTGAGCGAGGTGCGCGCGATGCGGTTCACGGGAGTCAAGGTGTTCTCGGCCACCAAGGCCAAGGAGCGCGAGGAACTCGGCGAGGCCGTGACCCGCTGGCTCCAGGCGAACGCCGACCTCGAGATCGTCGACCGCGTCGTGTCCCAGTCGAGCGACAACGAGTTCCACTGCCTGACCATCGTCCTCTTCTACCGGAACGCCGCCTAGGGCGCCCCGCCGAGGCGCCATGAAGCTGAAGCAGCTCCCCGAGGACTTCTCCGTCACCGAGTCGTGGCGCTTCGACCCCGACCCGCGGGGCGAGTGGAACGTCTACCTGATGGACAAGCAGAAGCTCTCCACCTTCGAGGCGGTGGAGCGGCTGCGGGCGGCGGCCGGGATCGCCGCCGCCGACGTGAGCTACTGCGGCCTCAAGGACAAGCAGGGGCGCACCACCCAGCTCGTCGCCGTGCGCGGGACCCGGGTGGAGATGCAGGAGCCGGACCTCCGGCTGAAGCCGCTCGGGCGCACGGCCGCTCCCCTCTCCGCCGCCAACACGACCTCCAACCGCTTCGCGGTGACGGTCCGCGACCTCTCGGAGGAGGACGTGGCGCGCCTGCCGGAGTCGGTGGCGGAGGTGCGTCGCATCGGCGTCGTCGACTACTTCGACTCCCAGCGCTTCGGGTCGCTGAAGCACGGCCAGGGCTTCCTCGTGAAGGAGCTCATGCGCGGGGAGCACGAGCTGGCGCTCAAGAACTTCCTCGCCCACCCGAGCACCCTCGACCGCTCCGACGACGCCCGCGTGAAGCAGTTCTGGAAGGAGAACTGGGGCCACTGGGAGCGGACGAACCCCTTCCCCGGGGCCGACCGGTATGCGCTCGTCGTGCGCTGGCTGCGCAAGCACCCGGGAGACTTCCTGGGGGCCTTCCTGCGCACCGAGCCGCGCTGGCGCGCGCTCCAGGTCTTCGCCTACCAGAGCTGGCTGTGGAACGAGGGGGTGAAGGCGTGGCTGCGCGACGTGGTGGGGGTCCAGCGCCTCGTCTCCATCCGCTACCAGGCCGGCACGCTCCTCTTCCCGCGGGAGCTCGACCCGGCGCTGGCCCGCTCGCTCCGCGACCTCACCTTCCCGCTCCTGGCGCCGGGCACCCGCTTCTCGGATCCGCGGATCGAGCGGGCGGCGCTCTCGGTGCTGGCGCGCGAGGGGCAGACCCTCGACGACCTGCGGGTGAAGGACGCCCCCCAGATCCACTTCGACCCGGAGGAGCGGCCGCTCCTCGTCTCGCCGGGCAAGCTGGTCGTCGGAGAGGCCCGCCAGGACGAGCTCAACCGGGGCCGGCTGCGGGTGAACCTGGCCTTCACGCTGCCGCCCGGCGCCTACGCCACGCTGGTCGTGAAGCGGCTCTTCTGGTGGACGCTGCAGCCCGGGGCCGCCCGCCCGGCGCGGAAGGCCCCTCCGCCGCCCCCGAGGACGCCCACCCCGGAGGAGCGGGCCGAGGAGCGTCGTCGCACCGGGTTCCTGGCCGCGAAGCGCGCGCGACGCGAGGCCCGGCGGAAGAAGGGCGCCGGACCGGCCTGACCGCTGCCCGCGCCTACGTTCCCGCGCCGAGGTGGCGCGCCAGCGCGTCGGCCAGGTCCACCGCCGTGGACACCGCGGGGACCACGGCGACCCGGAGCCCGGCCGCC
>DAOMFN010000368.1:0-2581 GCA_035429785.1 Anaeromyxobacteraceae bacterium | reverse complement strand
CCCGGGCCGGGACCTCGAGCTCGGCGTGGTCCGCGCCGGCGCACCGGCCGGCGCTCCGCCGGTGGGGGTGGTCATCCGGCCGGACGACTCGGGCGGCATCGGGAAGGCGGGCGTCGCCCCCAACCTCCGGTCGGTGCGGGCCGGCCTCGGCGAGTCGGTGGTCCTGGGCGTGCGCCGCACCAACGACAAGGCCGCCGAGATCCTGGGCGGGCTCGGCCAGGTGGTCACCCGCAAGCAGAAGGCGGAGCTGCAGGGGCCGGTGGGCATCGCGCAGGAGATGGCCCGCAGCGCCCGGGCCGGCGCGGCGCCCTTCCTCATGATGGTGTGGCTCATCTCGCTCATGCTCGCCATCTTCAACTTCCTGCCGCTCCCGGCCCTCGACGGCGGGCGGCTCATCTTCCTCGCCTACGAGATGGTGACCCGCCGCCCCGTGAACCAGCGGGTGGAGGCGGTCATCCACACCGTGGGGTTCGTCCTCCTCTTCGGGCTGCTCATCGGCGTCACCTTGTTCGGGGACATCCCGCGACTCCTCCGGCGATGAGTCGCCGGGGCCGTTAACATCCCTCCGTGCCCGTGACGGTCCTCTACTTCGCCGTCGCCCGCGAGGCGGCCGGCGCCGGGGCGGAGTCGCTCGCCGAACCCCCTGCCAGCGTCGCGGCGCTGCGCGCCGTGCTCTCGGCCCGCCACCCGGCGCTCGCGCGCATCCTGCCGCGCTGCCGCATCGCCGTTGGACAGGAGTTCGCCCGGGACGACGACCCGGTGCCCGACGGCGCCGAGGTGGCGGTGATCCCTCCGGTGTCGGGCGGCTCGGGGCGGTTCCGGGTGGTGGACCGGCCCCTCGAGCTCGCCGAGGTCGTCGAGGCCGTCGCCGGCACGGCCCGCGGCGGGCTCGTCACCTTCCGCGGCGACGTCCGGGGCGAGAGCCGCGGTCGCCGCGTGGTCCGGCTCGAGTACGAGGCCTACGGGCCCATGGCCGAGCGGAAGCTGGCCGAGATCGGCGAGGCCGTGGGAGCGGAGCACGGCGCGCTCGTGGCCATCGTCCACCGGGTGGGCGCGCTCCTCCCGGGCGAGGCCGCCGTGGTCATCGCGGCGGCCGCGCCGCACCGGGCCCCGGCCTTCCGGGCCTGCGAGGCCGCCATCGAGCGGCTCAAGCACGACGCTCCCATCTGGAAGCGGGAGATCTACGAGGACGGTTCGGAATGGGTGGGGATGGGTCCGTGAAGCTCTGCGTCTTCGACCTCGACGGAACGCTCGTCGACTCCCGCGAGGACCTCTTCCTCGCCGTGGAGCACGCCCTCTCCGGGCTGGGCCTGCCGCCCCGCTCCCGCGAGGAGGTGGTGACCTACGTGGGGGACGGAGCGGCCGCCCTCGTCTCCCGCGCCATCGCGCCCCGGGAGGAGCTGCTCGAGCCCGGGCTGACGCTCTGGCGCGAGCACTACTCCCGCCACCTCCTCGACCACACGCGCCTCTACCCCGGCATCGCCGCGGTGCTGGGGAGCGCCCGCGTCCCCCTGGCGGTCCTGACGAACAAGCCCGGGGCCATGGCCCGCCGGATCCTGGACGGGCTGGGCGTGCTCGGGCGCTTCTCCGTCGTGGTGGGCGGGGACGACGCGCCCCGCAAGCCCGATCCCACGGGGCTGCTCGGCATCTGCGCTCGCGTCGGCGTCGAGCCGTCGGAGGCGGTGCTCGTGGGCGACAGCCCGGTGGACCTCGCCACGGCCGCCGCGGCCGGCGTCCGCTTCGTCCCGGTCTGCTGGGGCCTGGTCTCCGTCGAGACCCTCGCGGCCCGCGGCGCGACCGGCTTCGTGCAGGACGCCGCCGGACTCCTCCCCTTCGTGGGCGCCGGGTCCTGAGGCCGGCGGGGCCCCCCCGCTACCGCCCTCGCCCCCGGGTGAGGTAAGGAGATGGGGTGTCCGACGACATCGAGGCCCGCATCCTCGCCTTGCTCGACGCCGGCGACGTCTCCGGAGCCGCCACCGAGGCCATCCGTGCATTCGGGCCGCAGATCCTCGGGTACCTGACCGCCGTGCTCCGGGACGAGGACCAGGCCCACGACGTCTTCTCCCAGTTCGCCGAGGACCTCTGGCGCGGCCTCCCCGGCTTCCGGCGCGAGAGCGCGGTGCGCACCTGGGCCTTCCGGGTCGCGTGGCACGCGGCCTCCCGCTACCAGCGGGACCCCTACCGACGCCGGAACCGTCCCATGCTGACCACGGAGGCCTCCAAGATCGCCGAGGAGGTCCGCTCGACGATGTCCACGTACGCCCCGGGCGGGCGCGCCGACAAGCTCATGAAGCTGCGCGAGTCCCTCGATCCGGAGGAGCAGACCCTCCTCATCCTCCGCGTGGACAAGGGCATGCCCTGGGAGGACGTCGCCGAGGTGCTCCGCGCCGACGGGGAGCCGGTGGCGCCGGCGGCGCTCCGCAAGCGGTTCGAGCGGCTGAAGGAGAAGCTGGGACGGCTGGCCCGGGAGCAGGGGCTCATCGAGTAGCGGCGGGCAGGCGGCCGGCCGGCGGTGGGTCGCGGCCGGGGTCCAAAACTCGACGCCCCGGGGAGGGCGTGGCACCTTCCGGCCATGAGCCGT
>DAOMFN010000367.1:0-2619 GCA_035429785.1 Anaeromyxobacteraceae bacterium | reverse complement strand
GCATCCCGCAGTGGGAGCAGAAGGCCTCGCCGGGCGGCGCCGGCGTCCGGCAGTAACGGCAGGCGACGGCCACGGGCGACGGGTCGTCGTCCGGGATTCCCTCGGCCAGGGTGGGCTCGAGCCCCTCCATGGCAGCGACCACCACCTGCACCGGGTCGAGGAGCGTGGGGTCGATCTCGGCGATCCGCTCGGCGGTGGCCTCCACGGGCTCGGCCCGGGTCGCCTCGAGATCGGGGATCCGCTCCACCGCCACCGGGACCGCGGCGCCGGCCGGGAAGGGGCGCCCGCAGACGTCGCAGGACTCCCCCGCGACCTGGACGTTCTCGCAGAGCGGGCAGGTGGGCATCGCCCGATTCTAGCCCACCCGGGCGAGCGACAGGCGGCTCGACCAGCGCTCCAGCCCCGCCCGGACCTCCTCGTGCCCGGGACCGCCGAGGTCCGGGTCGGCGTCCGCGAGGCGGAAGGCGTCCTCCCGGGCCTCGTCGAGGATGGCCTCGTCCCGGTAGAGGTCGGCGACGTCGAAGACCGGCTGCCCGGCCTGCCGGGTCCCGAGCATCTCGCCGGGTCCGCGGATGCGCAGGTCGGCCCGGGCGATCTCGAACCCGTCCTGGGTCCGCACCATGGTCCGGAGCCGCTCGCGGGCCTCCGCGCCGGCGCCGGCCTGGTGCGCGACGAGCAGGCAGTGGCTCCGGGCGGCCCCGCGCCCCACCCGGCCGCGGAGCTGGTGCAGCTGGGACAGCCCGAACCGCTCCGCGTGCTCGACCACCATCACCGAGGCGTTCGGGACGTCCACCCCCACCTCGATGACCGTGGTGGACACGAGGACCCGCAGCCGCCCCTCGCGGAAGCGGGCCATCACCGCCTCCTTCTCCGCCCCCTTCATCCGGCCGTGGAGCAGCCCCACCGCGTGGGGCGCGAACGTCCGGGCGAGCTCCTCGGCGCCGGAGGTGGCGTCGGCGAGGTCGGTCTTCTCCGATTCCTCGACGAGCGGGTACACCACGTAGGCCTGCCGGCCGCCCTCGAGCTCCCGGCGCACGACCTCGTAGGCCTTGCGGCGCTGGGCGGCGCCGAAGGCCCGGGTCTCCACCGGGGTCCTCCCCGGTGGCAGCTCGTCGATCTTGGACTGGTCGAGGTCGCCGTGGAAGGCGAGCGCCATCGTGCGGGGGATGGGCGTGGCGGTCATGACGAGCACGTCCGGACGGAGCCCCTTCTCCATCAGCCGGGCGCGCTGGAGCACGCCGAAGCGGTGCTGCTCGTCGACCACCACGAGCCCCAGCCGGGCGAACCCCACCCCCTCCTCGACGAGCGCGTGGGTGCCGACGGCGATGGACGCACGGCCGGAGAGGACCGCCTCCCGCGCCTCCCGCTGCTCCTTGCCGCGCGCCTGAGCGCCGACGAGCGCCAGCTCCACGCCGGTGCCCTCGAGCCAGCCGCGGAGCGTCCGAGCGTGCTGCGCCGCCAGGATCTCGGTGGGCGCCATGACGGCCGCCTGCCACCCCGACCGCACGGCCAGCATCGCCGCAGCGAAGGCCACGGCGGTCTTGCCGCTCCCCACGTCGCCCTGGAGGAGCCGGTTCATCGGCTCGGGCCGCGCCATGTCCCGGGCGATCTCGCCCAGCACCCGCTCCTGGGCCCCCGTCAGGCGGAACGGCAGGAGCGCGCGGACTCCCGCGAGCGCCGCCGGGGAGGCGTCGAAGGCGATGCCGGCCTCCTTGCGGACGCCGCGCCGGCGCAGGGCGAGCGCCAGCTGGAGGAAGAAGAGCTCCTCGAAGACGAGCCGGCGGAAGGGCTCCGTGGCCCGCGCGGCGGCGCGCTCCAGGTCGGTCCCCGGAGGCGGGAAGTGGGCCTGGGCGATGGCCTCCGCACGGGTCAGGAGCCGCCGCCCTTCCCGGACCTCGGCCGGAAGCGACTCCGGGACGAGGGGGGCGAAATCGTCCACCAGCCTGCGCATGAGCTTCCGGAGCGCCGGGTGCTGGTGATCGGCCGGACCGGGGTAGATGGGGACGATCCGGCCGAAGTTCGCCGAGTCCCCCTCCCCCACCTTCTCCACCTCCGGCTGGGCCATCTGGCGGACCCCGCCGAAGCCCTCCGAGAGCTCCCCCGAGACCAGGATGGTCTCCCCGGGCGTGAACTGCCTCGCCCGCCACGGCGGCGGGTTGAAGAAGACGAGGTCGAGCCGGCTCGGGCCGTCGACCGTGCCCACCTTGAGCAGGGGCTTCCCGCTGCGCATCCGGGCGGAGCGAACGGTCTTCACGGTCACGATCGCGATGGCCGGCTCGCCCTTTCGTAACTCGGCCACGCGCCGCACACGGGTGCGGTCCTGCCAGGCCCGCGGCCAGAACTCGAGCGCGGCCTCGACCGTCGCGCGGCCCCTCTCCTCGAGGAGCGCGCGGGGCGCCGGATGCGCGCCGGGAAGGGAGGCGAGCGGAGCGGCGAGCCGCCTCCTGCGCTCGGCGGGTCCGGGCAAGGGCTCCGGGGCGGGGACCGGGGGGCTCGACTACTTCGCCGCCTTCGAGGGGGTGAGCGCCCTCTCGACCGCCATCGTCTACGACCGCGCCGGGACAGGCTGGAGCGATGACCTGCCGCTTCCGCGGACACCGGATGCGGTGATCGATGAGC
>DAOMFN010000366.1:0-2621 GCA_035429785.1 Anaeromyxobacteraceae bacterium | reverse complement strand
GCCGGCGGTCGATGCAGAGCGACGGCCAGGTGAGCGGCCAGTAGTCGTGGACGCCGCGGCCCAGCCAGAGGTCGAGCAGCGGGCCGGCCAGCGCGTGCGAGCGCTCGACGAGGACGTGGTCGTCGAAGACGAAGCCGGCGCCGAGCGTCGGGAGGTAGGGAACGACGGCCGCGGCGACGACGGCGAGGCCCGCGAGCCAGGTCCTGGCGCGGGACGGGGTCCCCACTACTTCCTCCGCCGCGCCTTCTTCCGGGCCTGCCGCTCCTGCTTCCGCTTCTTCTTGCGGGCCTCGCGCTGCTCGGCGGTCTCGGTGGAGATGGGCTCGGGCGCGTAGCCCATGAGCCGGGCCCGGGCGAGCGCGCCGGCCGGGAGGCGCGGCTGCACCCCCTTGGGCAGGCCGGCCATCTGGGCGGCCATGGCGGTCGGGTCGGGCGGGCGCCCCTCCATGAGGGCCTGCACGGCGGCGGCGTCCTCGCCGAGGACGTCCTCGAGCCCCTGCCCCTTGGCCTGCCGGAGCGAGGCGAGCTGCTTGATGCCAGGGAGGCGCGAGAGGAGCCCGGGGGCCGAACCCACCGCCCGCATGACCCCCTTCATGCCGTGGTACTGCTTGAGGAGGTCGCGGACCTCCTTCTCCTTGCGGCCGGACCCCCTGGCGATGCGGCGCATGCGCGACTCGTTCAGCGAGTCGGGGCGCTGCCGCTCCCCGGGCGTCATCGAGTCCACCATGGCGACGATGCGCCCCAGCGCGGCCTCGTCGAACTGGAAGCCCTCCGGCATCTCGCCGAAGATGGGGAACTTCTCCATCAGCTCGCCGATGGGCCCCATCTTGCGGATGGTGCGGATCTGCTTCACGAAGTCGTCGAGGGTGAAGTCGCCGGAGAGGAGCTTCTTCGCGTCGGCCTCGGCCTGCTCCTCGTCGACGTGGGCCTCGAAGTCCTTCATGAGGCCGACCACGTCGCCGAACCCCAGGATGCGCCCCGCCAGCCCCTCCGGCCGGAACTCCTCGAGCTTGTCGAGCTGCTCGCCCATGCCCAGGAACTTGATGGGCTTGCCCGTGACCTCCTTGATGGAGAGTGCCGCGCCGCCGCGGGCGTCGCCGTCGAGCTTGGTGAGGACGAAGCCGTCGATGCCCACGCGCCGGTCGAACTCGGCGGCGGTGCGCACCGCGTCCTGGCCGATCATCGCGTCGCAGACGAGGAGCGTGTTCTCGGGGTGGACCGAGGACTTCACCTGCTCGAGCTCGGTCATGAGCGCGTCGTCGATGGCGAGGCGGCCGGCGGTGTCGTAGATGACGACGTCGGTGCGGTCGCGGGCGGCGATCTCGCGGGCCTTGCGGCAGAGCTCGGGCGGGGCCACGCCCGGCTCGTGGAACACCGGAACTCCCAGCCGCTCGCCCAGCTGGCGGAGCTGGTCCACGGCGGCCGGGCGCTGGACGTCGGCCGCCACCATCAGGACCGACTTCCCCTCCTTGAGGTAGCGGTTCGCGATCTTGGCGGCGGTGGTGGTCTTGCCGGAGCCCTGGAGCCCCACCATCATGACGCCGGTGGGCTTCTTCTGGCCGACCGCGAGCGACGTGTCGACCGGGCCCATCAGGGCCTCGAGCTCGTCGTGGCAGATCTTGACGAAGTGGTCCTGCGGGGTGACCCGGACCGTGCCCTTGCCGGTCTTCACCTTGGTCTCGACCACCTCGCCGACGGCCTTCTCGCGGACGCGCGCGACGAAGCGCTTCACCACGTCGAAGGAGACGTCGGCCTCGAGCAGCGCCACGCGGATGTCGCGCAGCGCGTCGTCGACGACGTCGGAGGTGATCTCGGTACGGCCCTTCAGCCTGTTGCGGGCTGCCTTGAAGCCCTTGGAGACGGTTTCCAGCATCGGCGCGGGTGTCCCTTTCGCGGAAGCGGGCTTATAACACGGACATGGCTCCGCGCCCCCCCTCCCAGGGACCCCGGATGTTCACCGTCGAGGAGGCGAACGAGCTCGTCCCCGACCTGACGCTCGCCTTCGGCCGCCTGGGCCGGTTGCGGGGGGAGGCGAGCGCCCACGTGGAGGCGCTCGGCGGGGGCGATCTCGCCATGGCGGTGCTGGAGGGCGGGGAGGCTCCGGCCGGCCACGAGACCACCGCGCGCCGGCTGCGCGGGCTCGTCGAGGAGATCAACGCGGTGGTCGAGCAGGTGAACGAGATGGGCTGCCTCGTGAAGGACATCGACGCCGGCCTCGTCGACTTCTACGGCGTCCGCGACGGGGAGCCGGTGTTCCTCTGCTGGCAGTTCGGCGAGCCGGCTGTGGCCCACTGGCACCCGGTCGAGGCCGGGTTCGCCGCCCGGCAGCCCATCGAGGGGGTCTCGATCGAGCCCCCGCCGTTCCCGAACTGATGTCCCCCGGGCCGATGAGACCTCGCGCACAGGGAGCGCTCGCCGCGCTCCTCGCCGTCCTCCTGGCCGGCTGCGCCGGCCCCCCGCGCAAGCCCGACGCGTTCTACGATCCCCCGGCGCTCGCCGTCACCCGCGTGCCCGGCGAGGTCTTGCGCATCGAGCCCGTTCCCGACGGTCCCGACGGGGCGCGCTCCTTCCGCCTGCTCCACCGGACCCGGGGCCTCGACGGGGAGGCGGTGGTCGCCTCGG
>DAOMFN010000365.1:0-2639 GCA_035429785.1 Anaeromyxobacteraceae bacterium | reverse complement strand
CGAGACCTGAAGGAGCGCATCCGCCGCCTCGACGCATTCCTCATGGACGGCGGGCTCTCCGACGCCGCCTTCGCGCAGGCGCTCAGCCGGGTGCGCCGGGCCGCCCGCCGCGGGGATCGGACCCGCGAGCCGACCCCCGAGCTGCGCACGCTCCTCGAGCAGGCGGAGTCCCTCGCCCGCAAGGCCGGCTGAGGCCCCGTGACCGGAGGGGACCCGCGCAGGGCTCCGGACCCCGGCTACGCCCGGTGGTCGGCCACCTTGCTCAACGACCCGCGCGACGTCGCCTTCGTCGCGCTCGGGATGCAGTGCCTCGTCGTCGCCGCGCTCGGCGTGGGGCTCTTCTTCGCCGGCCCGTGGTTCTGGTGGCTCGCGCCGGCCTACCTGGTCGTGCTCTTCGCGGGGGTGATCGACCGGTTCACCCTGATGCTCCACTGCACGTCCCACCGGCAGCTGTTCCGGCCGGCGCACCGGCTCCTCAACCAGGTCATCCCCTGGGTCCTCTGCCCCTTCATGGGCCAGACGCCGGAGACCTACTTCGCCCACCACATGGGCATGCACCACGTGGAGGAGAACCGGCCCGGGGACCTCTCGTCCACGGAGCGCTTCCGGCGGGATCGCATCGGGGCCTGGCTGGCCTACTGGGGCCGGTTCATGTCGATCGGCCTCCCCGAGCTCGTGGCCTACTTCGCCCGCAAGGGCAGGCGCCGCCTCATGCTGCGCGTGCTCCTGGGCGAGGGCGTCTACTGGGCGACCGTCGTCGTCCTGCTCCGGGTGAACCCCCGGGCGACGCTGGTGGTGTTCGTGCTCCCCTACCTCGTCATGCGGACGCTGATGATGGCGGGGAACTGGGCCCAGCACGCATTCATCCGACCGGACCAGCCCGGCTCGCCCACGGGCGGGAGCCTCACCTGCGTGGACACCCGCTACAACCGGCGCTGCTTCAACGACGGGTACCACGCGGTGCACCACGCCGCGCCGCGCTGCCACTGGACAGAGCACCCGGCCTGGTTCGAGTCGCGACTCGAGGAGTACGGGCGGAGCGACGCGGTGGTGCTGCGGGGCGTCGACTTCTTCCAGGTGTGGCTGCTCCTCATGACCGGGCGCTGGGACCGGCTGGCGGCGGCGTTCGTGCGCCTGCCGGGAGCCCCCGCGCGGTCCGATGCGGAGGTCGTGGCGTTCCTGAAGTCCCGGGTAAGGCCCGTCGCGACGCCGTAGCGGCGCGATCGGGCCATCCGGGACCGGATGACGCCCTACCCGTTCTTCCCGGTCGCCCAGGCCCAGCCGGTGATTCGCCAGCCATCCGCGCCCTTCTGGAGGGTGACCGCCATCACCGCACCCTTCTGGGAGACCTTCTTCCCCTTCCGCTTGTACTCGTAGGTCGTGGGGACGACGACGTAGGCGTTGTCCCCCGCGACGAAGACGTGGCGCGGCTTGCCGAGGGTGACCACGCCATCGGTGATCCCGTTCGCCTTCGCGTCGGCGTCGTACGCATCGGCCCACGTGTAGCACGCGTTCGGCCCCTGCCAGAGGTAGGGCGCGAACTCGTCGATGATCACCGCGGAGGGCGCGCAGGCGGCGAGCACGGCGAGCGGACGACGCATGGGCTCCCTCCAGGGCGCGGGCAGTTCGAGGCGCCGGCCGGGCTCCTCATCGCGCGCCCCGGACGTTTCCACTCGAAGTGATCCGCAAGCCGATTTTTGGCCGGAGCGAGGCCGGTTGATCCCCCCGGGGGCGGACGCTAGACACCCGGCGAGCGGCGCTTCCGCCGCGGAGCGGGAGGAGCGAGCCATGGGCATCGATGGATACCGCGCCGGAACGTTCGTCTGGCGCGAGCTCGCCACCGGCGACGTGGACGGGGCGCGCCGCTTCTACTCGGCGCTCCTGGGCTGGACCTGGAAGGGAGAGGAGACCGACGGCATCGGCACCTACTGGCTCGGTTCGGCGGGCGGCCGGCAGGTCTGCGGCGCGGTGCAGAAGCTGCCCGGCTGGACGATGCCCTCGGCCTGGTCGAGCTACGTCCTCGTCGACGACGTCGACGCCGCCGTCGCGATGGCGGAGGCATCGGGCGGGAAGTCGCTCCACCCCCCCGACGACATCCCCGGCGTGGGGCGCTTCGCGGTGATCGCCGACCCCTGGGGCGCCGTCCTCATGCCCTTCCGCCCGTCCGGCGGGGAGGAGTCTCCGCCCCCGGTGCCCCCGCCGCCCGGCCACTTCTGCTGGGAGACGCTCGTCACCCCGGAGCCCGCAGCGGCCGTCGACTTCTATGGCAAGGTCATCGGCATGGGCACGGGCCGGACCCCGGACGGCCGGGGGACGGTATTCACGGCAGGTGACGTCCCGGTGGCCGACCTGCAGCCGGCGGGCGCGGGCGCGCCAGGCCACTGGGCGACCTACGTCGCGGTCGGGGACGCCGTGGCGGCGCGCGATCGCGCGGTCGCCCTGGGCGGGAAGGTGGTCGTCCCGCGCGTCGACGTCCCCATGGTGGGAACGGTGGCGGTGGTCGCCGATCCCGACGGGGCCGTGCTGGGGCTCTTCCAGCCGGCACCGCGCCGCTAGGAACCCACCTGCCCGGGACCTCCGGGCCCTCAGTAGATCCCGAACCCGGCGCGGATCATCCAGGTTCCCGCGTCGGCCATGCC
>DAOMFN010000364.1:1392-2640 GCA_035429785.1 Anaeromyxobacteraceae bacterium | reverse complement strand
CTCCGGGGACGGCGCCGCGGCGGCGGGGCCGCTGCCGGCCGCGGCCAGCTCCTCGGTGGCCTCGGGATCGTCGGGCAGGAGCTCCAGGACCATCCGCCAGGTGGTGGCGGCCTCCTCGCGCCGCCCACGCTCGGCGTACACCCGGGCCAGCGCCCGGTAGACGGCGATGGTCTTCGAGACCTGGCCGAGGTCCCGGAAGGCCTGGGCCATGAGCCGCAGGGTCTCGACGTCCGTCTTGTCGGCGCCGTGACACACCTGGAGCTTGCCCAGCGCCTTCTTCGCGTCGCCCCGGGACAGGTACTCCTGGGCCAGCTCGCGCGCCAGCCGCAGGTCGTCCGGGGTGAGCTGGAAGATGCGCTCCGCCACCTTGACGTACTCGTCGCCGCGGCGGTTCTCGCGGAGGTGGGCGGCGGCCCGCCGGTAGAGCTCGAGAGCCTCGGCGTTGCGTCCCGCCTTGGCGTACAGGGCGCCGAGCCGCTGGCAGGTGACCACGTTCTCCGGGTCGAGGTCGAGGAGCCGCCGGAGGACGTCGAGGTGGCGCCCCTGGTCCCCCGCCGTCTCGTACGCGGTGGCCACCACCTGGAGCTGGTTCGTGGCGTCGTTCAGCAGGCCGAGCTGCTGGTAGAGGCCGGCGAGCTTCTCGTTCACCCGCACGTCCTCGGGGGTGAGCTTGGCGATCTGCTTGTAGACCGCCACCGCCTTGAGGAAGAAGCCCTGCTCCCCGTAGATCTCGGCCACCTGGTTGAAGGTCTGCGCGGCCGCGGCGACGTCGCCCTTCTTCTGGTGGATCTCGCCGACCTTGAGGAGGGTGCGGACCTCCTTGCGGTCCTCGGCGAGGATCTTCTCGTACGCCTTGAGGGCCTTGTCGTACTGCCCCTTCTGCGCGAACCGTGTCGCCTCGGCGACGATCTTGTTCTTGTCGACCGCCATCTCGGGGACCCGGCCGCGCGGACCCTAGCCGACCGCGCAGCGCGCGCCGGAGGGGCCGACCCGGAAGGGATGCAGCGGAAGCCTAGCGAATGGGCGTGCCGCGGTCAAGGGACCGGGATATCCATGTCGGCGGATTTCCCAGGGATTTTTCGCTTACGATCCCTCGTTCCGCGCAGCCGCCTCGGCGCCGCCGGACAGGATCTGGTCCACGATCCGGGTGTCGTAACGGCCGGAGAGGAAGCCGTGGTGGTCGAGGACGCGCTTGTGGAAGGGGATGTTCGTCTTGATCCCCTCGATGACGTACTCGTCGAGGGCGCG
>DAOMFN010000364.1:0-1292 GCA_035429785.1 Anaeromyxobacteraceae bacterium | reverse complement strand
GGTCGCCGTTCGCGAGCTTGATCTGGAGCCGCACGAGGTCGAGCCCGTAGACCTGCTCGGTCACCGGGTGCTCCACCTGGATGCGGGTGTTCATCTCCATGAAGTAGTAGCGCCCCTTCTCGTCGAGAAGGAACTCGATGGTGCCCACGTTGTTGTAGCCGATGTCGCGCATCGCCTTCAGCGCGACCTCGCCCATCTCCCGCCGCAGCTCGGGGGAGACGGCCGGGCTGGGGGCCTCCTCGATCATCTTCTGGTGGCGGCGCTGCACCGAGCACTCGCGCTCGCCGAGGTGGATGATGTTCCCGTGCTCGTCGGCCACGATCTGGAGCTCGATGTGGCGGGGCTCCTCGACGTAGCGCTCCAGGTACATCGAGCCGTCGCCGAAGGCGGCCAGCGCCTCGGTGCTGGCGCCGTCGAAGGCCTTCCGGATCGCGGACGCCTCGCGGACGATCTTCATGCCGCGCCCGCCGCCTCCCGCGGCCGCCTTCAGGATCACCGGGAAGCCGATCTTCCTGGCGATGGCCTCGGCCTCGTCGGCGTCCTTGAGCACGCCGCGGGCGCCGGGGAGCAGCGGCAGGCCGGCCTTCTCCATGGCCTCGCGGGCAGCCACCTTGTTGCCCATGAGCCGGAGCATCTCCGAGCGGGGCCCGATGAACTTCAAGCCCAGCTTCTCGCAGAGCTCGGCGAAGGCCGGGTTCTCCGACAGGAAGCCGTAGCCGGGGTGGATGGCGTCGGCCCCGGTGACCTCCGCCGCGGAGAGGAGCGCGCGGGTGTCGAGGTAGCTGAGCTTGGACTGGGGCGGCCCGATGCACACCGCCTCGTCGGCGAAGCGCACGTGGAGCGAGTCGGCGTCCACCGTGGAGTGGACCGCCACCGTCCCGATGCCCAGCTCGCGGCAGGCGCGGATCACGCGCAGCGCGATCTCGCCGCGGTTGGCGATGAGCACCTTCTTGAACATGTCGCCCTCCCGCCTAGGCCGGCTCGATGCGGAAGAGCTTCTCGCCGAACTCCACCGGGGTCGCGTTGAGGACGAAGATCTCGGCGATCTTGCCCTCCACCTCGGCCTCGATCTCGTTCATGAGCTTCATGGCCTCGACGATGCAGA
Organism: Anaeromyxobacteraceae bacterium; assembly: GCA_035429785.1. Lineage (GTDB taxonomy): Bacteria > Myxococcota > Myxococcia > Myxococcales > Anaeromyxobacteraceae > CAIOAK01. The sequence goes on along the minus strand of DAOMFN010000364.1, from coordinate 187 downwards.
GCACCTGCCCCTTCTTCACCGTCGACCCGACGTCGACGAACGGCGGGGAGTCGGGCGACGGCGCCCGGTAGAAGGTGCCCACGAAGGGCGAGGTGACCACGTGCCCGGGCTTCTCCGGGGCCTTCTCGGCGGGCTTGGCCGCGGGCGCCGCGGCGGGCGCAGCCGGGGCCGGCACGGGCGCGGCCAC
>DAOMFN010000363.1:0-2641 GCA_035429785.1 Anaeromyxobacteraceae bacterium | reverse complement strand
ACCGTGGCGGTCCCGCCCCCCCAGCACTCGGCGACGTTGGGGCAATGGGCCTCGGCGCAGACGGTGTGGAGCTTCAGGCCCGAGAGGGTCTCCTTCACCCGGCCGTAGCGCTCGCCCCCGGGCACGCCCACGCGGAGCCAGGACGGCTTGCGGGCGTTGACCGGCAGTCCGGCGGCCCGGATGGACGCGATGGCGTCCCGGGCGTCCTGGCGCCCGGTCTCGGGCCCGTCCGGAATCACCGGCAGTCGCGGTGGCGAGGTGGTCATCTGGCCCGCCTCTTAAGCCGGAGCCCCCCCGGCTTCAAGGAGGCTTTCACCCCCTCCTCCCGGGACGGGTTCGCGTGGCCTCCCCCCTCCCGCTGGGATATGAAGGACGCTCCATGCCGGGCCCATCCCAGCCCATGGAGGCCGAACGCGGCGAGGCCGCCCGCGTCCTCATCGTGGACGACGACGCGGTGGTCCGCGAGGCCATCTCGATGGTGCTCGGCGAGGAAGGCTACGAGTGCCGCTCGGCCAGCGGGGCCGAGGACGCGCTCGAGCACGTCCGGGTCATGGACCCCCACCTCGTCATCAGCGACATGAAGATGCCCGGCCGGGACGGGCTGTGGCTCCTCGACCGCCTGCGCCGGGAGCGGCCCGACACGGCGGTGGTCATGCTCACCGCCTACGGGGACACCGAGGCCGCCGTGGAGTGCCTGCGGCGGGGGGCCACCGACTACCTGCTCAAGCCGCCCAAGTCGACCGACCTCCTCCGCGCCATCGAGCGCGCCCTGTCCCGCCGCCGGGACGAGCGGGCGCGCGAGCGCTACCGCACCAGCCTCCAGCGGACCGTGAAGGAGAAGGCCACCGACCTCCGCCGCGCGCTCGTGGAGGTGGAGGCGGCCTACCACAGCACCCTCTACGCGCTCGTCGCGGCGCTCGACGCCCGGGAGCACGAGACCGGCGACCACTCCCAGCGGGTGGCCCGCTACACGCTCGCCCTCGCCGACCGGATCGGCGTCCCCCGCGACCAGCGCAACGACGTCTTCCGCGGGGCGCTGCTCCACGACATCGGGAAGATCGGGGTTCCCGACGCCATCCTCCTGAAGCCCGGCCCCCTCGATCCGGCCGAGTGGGAGGAGATGCGCAAGCACCCCCAGACCGGGTTCAACATCCTCAAGTCCATCGGCTTCCTGCGCGTCCCCGCCGAGATCGTGCTCTCCCACCAGGAGCGCTTCGACGGCACCGGGTACCCGCGGGGCCTCCGCGGCGACCAGATCCACGTCGGGGCCCGCATCTTCGCGGTCGCCGACGCGCTCGACGCGATGGTGAGCGACCGGCCCTACCGGCGCAGCCTGGGGTTCCCGCGCGCCATCGCCGAGATCCAGCGCCAGGCGGGCACCCAGTTCGACCCCGTGGTGGTGGAGGCCCTCACCGCCATCGGCCTCGAGGGCATCGAGACCATCGCCCGCATGGAGCCGGGCCTGCCATGAGCGCCGGCCCGCATCCCGCGCCCCGGGCACCCCTCGTCGACCCGCAGGGTCGGCGCATCGTCTACCTCCGCCTGTCCCTCACCGACCGCTGCAACTTCCGCTGCAGCTACTGCAGCCCGGGGCTGGAGGCCGCGCACGGCGACGCCCTCGACCGGGCCGCCATCCGCCGCCTGGCCGGGATCTTCGGGTCGATGGGGATCCGCCGGGTCCGGCTCACCGGGGGCGAGCCCACGCTCCGCCCCGACCTCGTCGACGTGGTCCGCGACCTCCGCGACACGCCGGGCATCGAGGAGATCGCCCTCACCACGAACGGCCACCGGCTCGAGGACCTCGCCGCGCCGCTCCGCGAGGCCGGGCTGCGGCAGCTCAACGTGTCGCTCGACACCTTCGACGGCGACCGGCTCCTGCGCCTCTCCGGCCGAGCCGCCGACGTCGAGCGCATCCAGCGGGGCATCGCCGCGGCCGCCGCGGCCGGCTTCCCGTCCCTGAAGATCAACACCGTCGTCCTCCGCGGGGTGAACGACGGAGAGCTGGGCGACCTGGCCCGCTTCGCCTGGAGCCACGGCGCCATCGCCCGCTACATCGAGCTCATGCCCTTCGGGGGCGGCGAGGTCGTCCCGGTGGCGGAGATGCAGCGGCTCCTCGAGGCCCAGGGCGTCCGGCTCGAGCCCGACGACACCCGAGGCTGGGGTCCGGCCCGCCACATGCGCGGGGTCTCGGAGGCCGGGGGGCGGGAGCTCCGCGGGCTCCTCGGCTTCATCGGGGCCATCACCGAGAACTTCTGCTCCGACTGCAACCGGGTGCGCGTGAGCGCCGCCGGGGCGCTCCGGGCCTGCCTGGGCGGCCGCGACGAGGTCCCGCTCGTGGCGCTCCTCCGCAGCGGGACCGACGACGAGGTCGAGGCCGCCATCCGGGAGGGGCTGTCCCGCAAGCGCGACCGGCACCACATGGAGGAGGAGTCGTTCGAGACGATGGTGCGCATCGGCGGCTGACGGTGGCGCACCCCGGACGGCCCGGTTAGGCCAGGGTCGTCGTCATCCCACGCTGGAGGTCCCGTGCTCGCCCGATCGCTCCTCGTCCTCCTCCTCGCCGGCTTCGCCACGGCCGCGTCCGCTTCGGACCCGTTCCGCCTCGCCACCCAGGAGCAGGTCGAGGCCTGGATCGCCTCCC
>DAOMFN010000362.1:0-2655 GCA_035429785.1 Anaeromyxobacteraceae bacterium | reverse complement strand
GCCCGCGGCGGACGGCGGCCTGGCGGCAGCGCCGCCCGGCCGCTGCTACCGTCCCGCCTTGTGGGGCGTCGACTCCTGCCAGCCGCTCGGGGTGATGACGACGTAGTTGAGCTTCCGCTGCAGCTCCCGGATGGTCCGGCTCCCGGCGTAGGTGAGGCCGGAACGGAGGCCCCCCACGATGTCGGCGACGATGGCGCCCTCGTCCTCCCGGTACGGGACGGTGACCGCGACGCCCTCGGCCGTCTTCCACTCCGAGATCCCGCCGTGGTACTCGTCCGCGACCTCGCGGCTGGCCATCCCGCGGTAGGACTTCACCCAGCCCTTCCCCTTGCGGACCTTCTTGCCCGGCGTGGGGCGCGTGCCGGCGAACATGCCGCCCAGCATGACGAAGTCGGCCCCGAAGGCGAGCGCCTTCACCACGTCGCCGGGGTGGCGGATGCCGCCGTCGGCCACGATCGACCGGTCGCACCGGGCGCAGTCCTGGATGGCGGTGAGCTGCGGGACGCCGTGGCCGGTCTTGAGCCGCGTCGTGCAGACGCTCCCGGGGCCGATGCCGACCTTCACGATGTCGGCGCCCACCGACGCCAGGTAGTCGGCGCCGGCGTAGGTGGCGACGTTGCCGGCCATGAGGCAGGCGTTGGGCAGCAGCTCGCGCAGCCGCTTCAGCGTCTTGCCCACGTAGCGGGCGTGGCCGTGGGCGACGTCGACGACGAAGTGGGTGGCCCCGGCATCCCGGAGCGCCTCGGCGCGCTCGAGCTCCTCGTCGGCGCAGCCGACCGACACGAAGACGGGGTATCGGCACCGCTTCCACTCGGCCACGTTCCGCTCGACGGACATCATCCGGTGGAGGACGCCGATGCCGCCCTTCCCGCCGATGAAGTTCGCCATCGCCGACTCGGTGATGGTGTCCATGTTGGCGGTCATCACCGGGAGCTGGAGCGTGAGCTTCCCGGAGCGGTCGGTGACCGCGAGCTCCACGTGCTGGCGGGACTCGTAGTGGTTGTAGGCGGGAACGAGCAGGACGTCGTCGAAGGTGAAGGCTTCTCGCATCGCGGCTCCCCTGCCCGCCGGACGGGATGGCGGGTCGATGGTGACACGGAATCCCGTACCTTAGCCGATCTCCCCGGAACGAACGGCGACCGGATGAAGATTCCCTTGCTGCCCGACGGGAGCCGACCCTCCGATTTCCTGGAGCGCGGGAGGCGGCTGGCTAGGGGACGGTCATGGTGATTCACGTCCAGTCGCTCACCCTCGCGCAGTGAGGACCGCGTCCGTGGCTTACGTGGTCGCAGAGCCCTGCATCCGGTGCCGGTACACCGACTGCGTGGAGGTCTGCCCCGTCGACTGCTTTCACGGCGGGGCGAACTTCCTCGTCATCGACCCCGACGAGTGCATCGACTGCGGGGCCTGCGAGCCGGTCTGCCCGGTGAACGCCATCTTCGTGGACGACGACCTTCCGGATCGCTGGCGGGAGTTCGTCGCCCTGAACGCCGAGCTCTCCCGGCGATGGCCCGTCGTCGCCGCCAAGCTCGATCCCCTCCCGGACGCGGACGAGTGGAAGGGGCGGGAGCCGAAGCGGGCGGAGCTCGACGTCGGATGAAACCCGGGAGGGAAGAGGAGGACGCATGGCCACCGTCGGACCGCACGGAAGGGAAGCGTGGCTGTCCCACCCCGCACCGGGCCGGGTGAGGCCCCATCTCGCCCATCTCCAGGACCCCATGGGCCACTTCGACCTTCCCGCGATGGAGCGGGAGCTGCGCCAGGAGGCCGCGCTCGCCCTGGAAGGCCACGGCGCGGTCACGCTCGCGAAGTACCCGGACCTCCGGGTCGTCCTGATCGTCCTGCGACGCGGGGCCCGGCGGGTCGAGGCGAGGCCCGCCGCGCGCGTCACGCTCCAGGCCCTTCGCGGCAACCTGGAGATCCACCTCCCGGACGGCACGCTCGACCTCCCGGCCGGGCACCTCGTCGCGCTGGACCGCGAGGTGGGTTTTCACCTCGAGGCGCTCACGGAGAGCTCCATCCTCCTCACGCTCGCCTGGCCGCGCGGACGCGAGGACTCCCCATGAAGAACCCCGCCACCCGGACGATCGGGGCGACGCCGTCGCCCCGCTTCAAGCCGTGGACGAAGAGCTGGGTAGCTGGGCAATTTCCGTGGAAGGCGCCCCGCGCTCCGTAACCGGCGCCCCGGCTGCACGTACCGTAGGCCGAGGGAGGTCGCCATGGACCGAATCGGCCGCGCAGGACCCTTTGCTCTCTGGACGCTCCAGTGGTCGCTCGCCGTCGCCATCCTCCTGGTCGGCCTGGTGGAGGTCGGCCTCTCCGGGGCCATCCCGACGCGGGGCCTCCTGCTGGCCGCGGCTGCGGCGGCGCTCGTCGTCCCGTCGGCCTGCCAGTTCCTCCCCGGCCTGAGTCCCCTCGCCGCCTCGGGCCTCGGCTTCACGCTCGCCACCGGCGCCACGTCGCCCGCCGACACACTCCTGGCGGTGGGGTGCGTCATCGTCGCGATCGCGAGGGGATTCATCGCCCCCATCGAGCCCGCCGACCTCCGCGCCGAGCAGGTGGACCCGTGGGCGCGTGCGGTAGACCGGTGTGGGGGTCGCCGTGAGGGGGCGATGTCATCGCGCCGGGCAAGACGCCCCGAGCGGGTACCGACTT
>DAOMFN010000361.1:0-2676 GCA_035429785.1 Anaeromyxobacteraceae bacterium | reverse complement strand
AGGGTGAGGCCGAACCAGGCCGCGCCGGCGACGTCGAAGGGGGCGGGCCTCTCCGGCCGGTCGTCGGGGAGCACCTTGGAGGCCCAGATGGCCCCGGCCACGCCCACCGGGAGGTTCACGAGGAAGATGCCGTGCCAGGAGGTGAAGGAGAGGATCGCGCCGCCGAGCGGGGCGCCGGTGGTGAGGCCGGCGGCCACCACGCTCGAGACCAGCCCGAGCGCCTGCCCGCGCCGCTCGCGCGGGAAGATGGCGGTGACGATCGCCGCCCCCATCGACATCATCGCGGACGCCCCCACCGCCTGGACCGCCCGCGCCGCGACGAGCACGGGCAGCGACCACGCGAACCCGCACAGCCCGGAGCCCAGCGTGAAGAGGAGCAGGCCGCCCGCGTAGACCCGGCGCCGCCCGAGCACGTCGCCCAGGCGGCCGGCGGCGAGGAGCGCGGCGGAGATGACGAGCAGGTAGACGCCGACCACCGCCTCCACCGACCCGATCGAGGCGCCGAAGGAGGCGCGCACCGCGGGCAGCGCCACGTTGACGATGCTGCCGTCGAGCGTGGCCATGAAGACGCCGACCGCGACGGCGGAGAAGCCCCACCAGGGCGAGCGAGCGGGGCCGTCGACCATCCGGGGCGCAGCTTACCCGCTTTCCCCCTGTCCGCGGCCCCGTTATGTTCGCGCGCCCGTGCCGCTTCCCGCCTCCATCCGCGCCGAGCTGCGCGCGCTCGTCCGGCTCGCCGTCCCGCTCGCGCTGGCCTCCGCGGGCCAGTCGCTCATGGGGCTCGTGGACGCGGCGGTGGTGGGGCGCGCCGGGGCGGTTCCGCTCGCCGGCGTGGGGCTCGGGGCGCTCCTCTTCTTCGCGGTGTCGGTCCTGGGCATGGGCACGATGATGGGGCTCGACCCGCTCGTGGCCCAGGCGCTCGGCGCCGGGGACGCTCCGCGGGCGCGCCACTTCCTCTGGCAGGGTGCGTGGCTCGCGCTCGCCATCGGGACGGTGCTGGCCCTCCCGCTCGGGTTCCTCCCCCTGCTCCTCGAGCCGCTGGGCATCGCCCCCGACGTCGCCGGGCAGGCGTCGGGCTACGTGCTCGCCCGGATCCCCGGGCTGCCCGCCTTCCTCTTCTTCTTCGCCGCCCGCGCCTACCTCCAGGGCGTGAACGCGCCGCGGGCGATCGTGCTGTCGGCCGTGATCGCGAACGTCCTGAACCTGCTCCTCGACGTCTGGCTCGTCTTCGGCGGTGCCTCGCTCCCCGCCTGGACGGGTCCGATGCGGCTCGTCCCGCCGCTCGGCGCGGTGGGCTCCAGCATCGCCACGACCGCCTGCACCTGGTTCCAGGCCGCCTTCCTCGCCTGGGCCGCCAGCCGCGTGCCGGTCGAGGGGCGGTACGAGCGGCGCCCGGTGGGGCCGGAGATGCGGCTCGCCGCCCGCGTGGGCCTGCCCATCGGCCTCCACATGGGGGCGGAGGTGGGGGTCTTCGCGCTCGTCGGGCTCATGGCCGGCCGGCTCGGCGCGGTGCCCATGGCGGCGCACCAGGTGGCGCTGGCGGTGGCCTCCTTCTCCTTCAACGCGGCGGTCGGGATCGGCAACGCGGGCTCGGTCCGGGTGGGATGGGCGGTGGGCTCGCGCGACACGCCCGCGGCGCGCCGCTCGGGCATGGTCGCCTTCGGGGCCGGGGCGGCCTTCATGTCGGCCTGGGGGCTCGCCTTCGTCCTCTTCCCCGGGGCCTTCGCGCGCCTGATGAGCGACGACCCCGGCGTGGTGGCGGCCGCCACGCCGCTCTTCCGCGTGGCCGGCGTGTTCCAGGTGTCGGACGGCATCCAGGCCATCGGCGCGGGCGTCCTGCGCGGCGCCGGCGACACCCGGTTCACCCTCTGGGCCAACCTGGCGGGGCACTGGGGGCTCGGGATGCCGGCGGCGCTCCTCCTCGGCATGGCGCTGGGCTTCGGCGTGACCGGGCTCTGGTGGGGCCTCCTCCTCGGCCTCTCGGCGGTGGCGGTGGCCCTCTTCCTCCGCTTCCGGCGCATCTCCTCGCGGGAGATCGCCCCCATCCGCGGCGCGGCGCGGCCGGGCGCGGCCGGGGAGCACGCTGCGTGAACCCCGTGGTCGCGGTCCGGCGGCTGGAGCTGCCCCAGCCCTGGGAGGAGGTCTCCCACACCGCCGACGTGGGCATCGCCGCGCGCGGCGACACGCCCGGGGAGGCTCTCTGCCGGCTCGTCCTGGCCTTCGGGGCGCTGGTCTCCGGCGGTGGCCCGGTGCGGGAGTCGGGCGTGGAGGAGGTCGTCGTCACCGGCGGCGCCGACCTCGCCCAGACCGCGGTGGAGGTCATGCGGGAGGTCCTCTTCCGCCTCGCCACCCGGGGTCTCGTCCCCTGCGCCTGCGCAGTCGACTCGCTCCGGCCCGGGGAGGCCCGCCTCCGGGTCTGGAGCGGCCCGCGGGACCCCGCGCTGCACGGGGAGGGCGCCGACGTGAAGGCGGTGACCTGGCACGCGGCGCGGCTCGAGCCGGACGGCGCCGGGTGGCGGGCGCAGGTGATCCTGGACGTGTAGGATCCGGCCGTGCGGCTCCGGCGCGTCCACGACTGCCTCTGGGAGCTCCCGCGCGAGGGAGGCATGCGCGTGCCCGGGCGGGTCTACGCCGACGGCATGCCCTCCCCCGACGACCCGGCGCTCCTCCAGGTCG
>DAOMFN010000360.1:0-2679 GCA_035429785.1 Anaeromyxobacteraceae bacterium | reverse complement strand
CTCGACGGCACGGCCAGAGGCGGCGCCGTCGTGGCGCTTCGGCGGGAGTTGGGCGTCCCGATCCGCTTCCTCGGGCGGGGAGAAGGCGTCGATGACCTCGTCCCGTTCGATCCCCGGGACTTCGCCAGGCACCTGCTTGCCGACGAGGGATAGCGCTCCTCCCGCGCTCCGGCTCGACACCCCCGTGAAGTTCCTCAAGGGGGTGGGTGAACGACGCGCAGACGCCCTGGCGCGGCTCGGCGTCGTCACCACGCAGGACCTGCTCTGGCATCTTCCCCATCGCTACCTCGACGCTTCCTCGGTCAGCCCGCTCGCGCAGGCGCGCGTCGGCGCCGAGGTCGCGTGCATCGGGAAAGTGGTGGACAAGGGGGTCGTCCCGACCAAGCGGGGGCTCCGGATCTTCCGGGCGGTCCTGCGCGACGCTTCCGGCGTGCTCGAGTGCGCCTGGCCTGGGCAGGCGTTCCTCGACCGGACGATCCAGGTCGGCCAGACGCTGCTCGTGGCGGGCACCGTGCGGTTCTACCACGGGCGCCAGCTCGCACCCACCGAGTTCCTGGTCCTGGCGGACGAGGACGAGACGATGGTGCCGGAGGGCGGGCGGGTGCTCCCGGTGTACCCTGCCACCGAGGGCATGAGCCACAAGCTGATCCGTGCCCTCATCGACCGGCACCTCGACCACCTGCTGCCCCTCGTCCGGGACGTCCTCCCCGAGCCGCTCCGGCGGGAGCTCGGGCTCCCGCCGCTGGCGGAAGCACTGCGCCACGTGCACCGGCCGGCGACGATCGCGGAGGCGGAGGTGGGCCGCCGGCGGCTGGCGTTCGACGAGCTTTTCGACCTGCAGCTCATGCTGGTTCGCGCGCGGACGCTCGCCAAGCGGCAGCGGAGCGGGATCGCATTCGAAGTGCGGCGAGACCTCACGACGGCGCTCAAGTCGGCCCTTCCATATCAGCTGACCGCCGACCAGAAGCGGGCCATCCGGGAGATCACCACCGACATGACGGCGCCGGAGCGCATGCACCGGCTGCTGATGGGGGACGTGGGGACCGGGAAGACGGTGGTGGCGTTGTTCGCCATGCTCCTGGCCGTCGAGAATGACTTCCAGGCCGCGCTCATGGCGCCCACCGAACTGCTGGCCGAGCAGCACGCGCGCACGCTGGGAGGGCTCCTCGCGCCCCTCGGCCTCGTGCCGGAACTCCTCCTCCGCAAGATCACGGCGGCCGGGAAGAAGGCCACCGGCCAGAGCTTCGCCGAGACCCCCAGCGCCGCCAGCACCCCGGAGGTCGCGTGGCGCTCACGCTCCGCCGCCAGGATCGCGCCGAGGAGCAGCGCGATGGGCAGGAGGTCCCAGTTCAGCGCGCCGTAGTAGGCGAGCGCCGGCGTCCCGGCGAGCCACCACGCGCTCGCCCCGGGGAGGCGCCGCAGCACCGCCACCGCGGCGAGCAGGCACAGCCACAGGCCGACGACGCTCGCCGTGAAGTGGACGACCTGCCCGCCGGGGAGGAACGACGGCGCCCAGAGCGCCACGCCGAGCAGGACCGGGTACTCGATGGGGTCCTCCAGGTACGGCAGGGGCCGCCCGCCGTTCAGGTAGCGGTCGCCGGTCATGGAGAGGAGGTCGGAGTAGGCGTGCGCCCGGAACGCCCACGGCCGGTAGGCGACGCCCGGGTGCTCCACGCCGCGGACGAGGAACGCCCAGCCCAGCGCCATCCAGAGCGTGGCGACGAGGTAGGGGGCGGCGCTCCGCAGGGTGCTGGACGCGGGCCGGGACACGGGAGGCGGGGATGATTAGCAGGGAGCCTCGCGGCGGTCTACCATGGCCCGGTGAGCACGCTGGAGCGCCTGGTCGCGACCCTGAGCGAGGTGCTCGCGCGCACCGGCCCGGCGGCGCCGCTCATCCTCTTCCTGGGCAGCCTGGTGGAGTACGTCTTCCCGCCCTTCCCCGGGGACACGCTCGTCGTGCTCGGCGCCTGGTACGCGGTGAACGGGAAGATCTCCTGGCCGGTCGCCTTCGCGGCGACCACCGCCGGCGCGGTCCTGGGGGCGTGGATCGACTACCGCGTGGGCGTGGCGCTGGGGGCGGCGCTCGAGCGGGGCGCGGAGCGGCGCGGGCCGATCACGCTCGAGCACGTGCGGCAGGTGGAGGCGGGCTACGCCCGGTGGGGGGAGTGGTTCCTGCTCGGCAACCGCTTCCTGCCCGGCGTGCGGGCCTTCCTCTTCGTGGGGGCCGGGGCGGCGCGCCTGCCCCTCCGCAAGGTGCTCCTCTGGGGCGGGATCTCGGCGGCGGCGTGGAACGCGCTGCTCCTCCTCGTCGGCGCGTTCCTGGTGAAGAACCTGGAGGAGTTCGTCGACTGGCTGGCGCGGTACACCACGGCGGCCTGGGTGGCGATGGGCGTGGTCGCGGCGCTCGGGGTCCTGTGGATCCTCTGGCGGAGGCGAAGGTGACGCCGCTCCTCCTCGCGCTCGCCTTCCCCCTCGTCTCGGCGGTCCTGCCCGACGCGGCCGATCGGCGCTACCGGGTGGAGATCGGGGGGCAGCCGGTGGGGGCCGCGACGCTGTCGGTCCGCTGCGAGAGGGCGCGCTGCACGGCGGTCTTCGAGACCGCGCTGCGCCTTCCCGAGGCCGGAGGCGGCGGCGTCTCCCGGCGCCGGGTGGAGGCGGCGACCGACCGGGAGGGGGCGA
>DAOMFN010000359.1:0-2683 GCA_035429785.1 Anaeromyxobacteraceae bacterium | reverse complement strand
TCGGACCGCCCCACCCGGCAGCCCAGGGCCACGACGGCGACGCCATCAGCGCGCGATCCGCCCGCCACCGACCACCTCGTCGCCGGAGTAGAAGACGGCCGCCTGTCCCGGGGCCACGCCCCGGACCGCGCGGCGCAGGCGGACGTCGGCGCGTCCGTCGCCGACCGGCCGGACCTCCCCTTCCTCCCCCTCGTGCCGGTGGCGCACCCGGACCCGGAGCGATGCGACACCTTCCGGCGGCCGACCCGCGACCCAGTGCAGCCCCTCCACCCCGAACCGGTCGATGGAGGCCTCCGCCGCCGTGCCCAGCACCACCCGGGCCGTCCCGGGCTCGATGCGGACCACGTAGCGCCGGTCCCCCGCCGCGACCCCCAGGCCGCGCCGCTGCCCGACGGTGAACCGGTGGATGCCCCGGTGCGTGCCGAGCACCTGGCCCGCGACGTCGACCACCTCTCCCGCCCGGCCCGCTCCCGGCCGGCGCAGCTCGACGAAGGCCGCCGCGTCCCCGTCCTCGACGAAGCAGATCTCCTGCGACTCGGCCTTGGCCGCCGTGGGCAGGCCGGCCTCCCCGGCGAGCGCGCGGACCTCCGGCTTGCGCATCCCGCCGACCGGGAAGAGGACGTCCCGCAGCTCCTCCTGCCCCAGCCCGTGGAGGAAGTAGCTCTGGTCCTTCTCCGGATCGGCCCCGGCGAGGAGGGCGTAGCGATCGCCCCGCCGCTCGACGCGGGCGTAGTGGCCGGTGGCGAGGCGCGCCCCCAGGGCGCGGGCGCGCCGGAGGAGCCAGTCGAACTTCACCTCCACGTTGCAGTCGATGCAGGGGTTCGGCGTGAGGCCGGCCAGGTACGCGTCGACGAAGCGGTCCACCACCCTCCGGCCGAACTCCTCCTCGACGTTGGCGACGAAGAACGGGATCCCGAGCCGCCGGGCGACGGCCCGCGCGTCGTCGAGGTCGTCGGGCGCGCAGCAGGATCGACCCCGGGCGCGGTCGGACGCGTCCCGGACCCGCATCGACACGCCGACGACCTCGTGCCCCTCGCGGACCAGCAGGGCCGCCGCGGCCGAGGAGTCGACCCCGCCCGACATGGCGACGAGCACGCGCACGCGCTACCCCGGGGGCTGGACCGGGATCTCGAGGACGAACTTCGTCCCGGTGAAGACCCGCCGGACCCCTTCCGACTGGACCCGGGGCGGGCTCTCGACGGCGATGGTGCCGCCGTGGGCCTCGACGATCCGGCGGGCCACGGGCAGGCCGAGGCCGCTCCCCGGGTGCTTCGCCCGGTCGTCCTCGTCGGCGGCGTGGAAGAAGGGCTCGAAGACGTGGCGCTGGCGCGTGGGCCCGATGCCCGGCCCCTGGTCGGAGACGGCGAAGCGGACGGCGCGGGCGTCCCGCTGGACCTCCACCAGGATCTCGCCGCCGTGCGGCGAGAACTTCACGGCGTTGCCCACCACGTTCGCGAGCGCCTGCCGGAGCTTGCGCGGGTCGGCCGTGATCGGCCCTCCACCCGACTTCTGCACCGTGGCGTGGAGCCGCGCCTCCCGGATGGCCGGGCGCAGGTCGGCGACCACCTCGTCGGCGAGCTGGTCCGGGTCCACCTCGGCGGGGAACAGGGCCGCGTCGGCCGACTCGAGCGCCGAGAAGTCGGACAGGTTCTCCACCACGCGGGTGAGGCGTCCGGCGGCGCCCTGGATCGACTCCAGGATGCGCCGCTGCTGGGCCGAGAGCGGCCCGAGCTTGTCGGAGGCGAGGATCTTGAGGTAGCCGGAGATGGGCGTGAGCGCGGTGCGCAGCTCGTGGGCGAGGTTGCCGATGAAGATGCGCCCGAGGCGGTCTCGCTCCAGGCAGCGCTCCTCCCAGGAGCGCGCGTCGCCCAGCGCCTGCTCCAGGTGGGTCGACATCGACGCCTTGAGCGCCCGCAGCCCGGCCCGCTCCCCCTCCTCGGGGAGCCTCTCGCGCCGGCCCGAGAGCACGGCGCGGACCTCCTCCAGCAGCCGGGAGTCGTCCACCGGGCGCGCGAGGAAGGCGTCCGCGCCCGCCGCGAGCGCCAGGTCGTGGTCGGAGTCCGCCTCCCCGAGCGCCAGGAACGGGACCTGCGCCAGGGACCGCTCCTGCTTCAGACGGGAGGCGATCTCGGCGCCGTCCAGGTCCGGCAGCCGGACGTCGGCGATGACGAGGTCGGGGGGCAGCGTGAGGGCCCTCTGGATCCCGGCCAGGCCCGAGGGGGCCTCGTCGACGACGTAGCCCTGCCCCTCGAGCAGGCGCCGGACGCGCGCGCGGAACGGGGTGTCGGCCTCGATGCAGAGGATGCGCGGGGATGCCATGGGCGGGTTCTCGGCCGCGGGATGATAGTCCCGGAGGGTCAGGCAGGCGTGAAAATCGACGCACCGGGTCAGGAGCCGCGAGAGCCCCTGCCGGACCCCTCCCGAGGGCCCGTCCACCAGGCCTGGACGGCGCGCCCGAGCCGGTCCGCGGTGTTGGCGGCCGGGTCCTCCAGGACCACGTCGAGGAGGTGCCGGAGCCCCTCGCCGACGTCGCGTCCCGACGCCCCCGGGGCGAGCGCCATGAGTTCCCGTCCCCCCAGGGCGAGGTCGCCGATCTCGAGCGGCGGCCTCGATCGCAGCTCCCGCGCGACCCGCGCCGAGAGCCACCGCGCCTGGGCGGTCTGGACGCGGGTGCGGGCCCCCT
>DAOMFN010000358.1:0-2711 GCA_035429785.1 Anaeromyxobacteraceae bacterium | reverse complement strand
CGAGGCTCTCGACCCGGGCAACCCGGTCTACCCCGTGGAGGCCGGCGTGACGCTCGTCGGGCTCGGACGGCGCGAAGAGGCCTGCGCCGCCTTACGGCGCGGCGCGGAGCTTTCCCAGGGCCGTCCCCTGCCGCTCGACGCCGCGCGCCACGCGGCCAAGCTCGGTTGCCCGCTCCCGGGAGCCCGATGACCGACGCCGCCCCGCCCTCGCAGGTCCCCTCCCCCGACGCTCCCCTGGCGGCGCTCCTGCCCCCGCCGGGAGCGCCCCCGCTCGACGACGCCGCGGTGCTCGACCGGTTCGTCAACTGGGCGACCTCCACCGGCCTCTCGCTCTACCCGGCCCAGGAGGAGGCGATCCTGGAGCTCACCGGCGGGCGGCACGTCGTCCTCGCGACCCCCACCGGCTCGGGCAAGTCGATGGTGGCGGCCTTCCTCCACTTCCAGTCGATGGCCCGCGGCGAGCGCTCCTTCTACACCTGCCCCATCAAGGCGCTCGTGAACGAGAAGTTCTTCGAGCTGTGCCGGCTCTTCGGCCCGGAGAACGTGGGGATGATGACCGGCGACGGGGCGGTGAACCGGGACGCCCCCATCGTCTGCTGCACCGCCGAGATCCTGATGAACCTCGCGCTGCGCGAGGCCTCGCCGCGCGTGGACGCGGTGGTGATGGACGAGTTCCACTACTACGGGGACCGGGACCGTGGGGTGGCCTGGCAGGTGCCGCTCCTGCTGCTCGAGAAGGCCCGCTTCCTCCTCATGTCGGCCACCCTCGGCGACGTGGGCGTCATCGCCGACGGCCTGCTCGCCCTCACCGGCCGGACCGTGGCCGAGGTGCGCAGCGAGGACCGGCCGGTGCCGCTCGACTTCCTCTGGCAGGAGACCCCGCTCCACGAGACCATCGAGGAGCTCGTGTCGGCGGGCCGCGCGCCGGTCTACCTCGTCAACTTCACCCAGCGTGCTGCCGCCGAGCAGGCGCAGAATCTGATGTCCGCGAACTTCTCCACCCGCGAGGAGAAGGACCGCATCCGGGACGCGCTCGCCGGCTTCCGCTTCGACACCCCCTACGGCAAGGACCTCCAGCGCTACCTCCGCCACGGCGTGGGGCTGCACCACGCCGGCCTGCTCCCGAAGTACCGGCTGCTCGTGGAGAAGCTCGCCCAGCAGGGGATGCTCAAGGTGGTGAGCGGCACCGACACCCTCGGCATGGGCGTGAACATCCCCATCCGCACCGTGCTCTTCACCCAGCTCTGCAAGTTCGACGGCGAGAAGACGGCCATCCTGGCCGCCCGCGACTTCCGCCAGATCGCCGGGCGCGCCGGCCGCAAGGGGTTCGACGAGCGGGGCTTCGTCGTGGCCCAGGCCCCCGAGCACGTCATCGAGAACAAGCGGATCGCCGAGAAGCAGGCCGCCGGCAAGAAGGTGGAGAAGAAGAAGCCCCCGCAGAAGGGCTTCGTCCCCTGGGACCGGCAGACCTTCGAGCGGCTCCAGACCCGCCCCCCCGAGCCCCTCGAGAGCCGCTTCGAGGTGACCTTCGGGCTGCTCCTCAACCTGCTCCAGGGCGAGACCGGCCGGCGCGGCGGCGGGTACGGGCGGCTCGTGGAGCTCGTGGGGCGCTCCCACGGCAGCGAGGTCCTCCGGTCGCGCCACCGGCGCACCGCGGCCCAGCGCTTCCGCACCCTGCGGTCGGCGGGGCTCGTCGAGCTGCACCGCGTGGAGGGCTGGCGCGGGCGGTTCGTCCGGCCGGCCCGCGGCCTGCAGCGCGACTTCTCCCTCTTCCACACCCTGTCGCTCTACCTCCTCGACAGCCTGCCCCGCATCGACCCGCAGCGCGAGACCTACGCCCTCGACGTGCTCACCCAGGTCGAGTCGATCCTGGAGGACCCGGACGTGGTCCTCTGGAAGCAGCTCGACCGGGCCCGCGGGGAGGCGGTGGCCCGGATGAAGGCCGAGGGCAAGGAGTACGACGAGCGGATGGCGGAGCTCGAGCACGTCGAGTACCCGAAGCCGAACGCCGAGTTCGTCTACTCGACCTTCAACGAGTTCGCGGCGAGGCACCCCTGGGTCGGGCGGGAGAACATCCGCCCCAAGTCGGTGGCGCGGGAGCTGGTCGAGCGGGCCATGTCCTTCAACGACTACGTCCGCGAGTACGAGCTCCAGCGCAGCGAGGGCGTGCTGCTCCGCTACCTCTCGGAGGCCTACAAGACGCTCGTGCAGTCGGTGCCGGAGACCTACCGGGACGAGGCGCTGGAGGACGTGGTGGCCTTCCTGCGGACCACCGTGCGCGGCGTCGACTCGAGCCTCGTGGACGAGTGGGAGCGGATGCGCGCCGGCGCGCCCCCGCCTGCCGCGGGTGCCGGTCCGGAGTCCGCCCCCGCCGCCCCGGCCTTCGCGCTCGACCCGCGGACGAACCCCCGCGGGTTCACCGCCCGCGTCCGCGCCGAGCTGCACCCGCTGCTCGGCGCGCTGGCCCGCCGCTCCCACGAGGAGGCGGCCACGCTCGTCCGGCAGCGGGCCGGCGAGGAGTGGACGCCGCGCCGGCTCGAGGAGGCCATGGCGCCCTACTGGGCCGAGCACTCCCGCGTCGACGTCACGCCCCGGGCCCGCCGTCCCGACAACACCTTCCTCGAGGAGGTGGCCCCGCGCCGCTGGAGGGCCGTCCAGCGCATCGTCGACGAGGACGGCGAGGTCGACTGGATGCTGGAGTGCGCCATCGA
>DAOMFN010000357.1:0-2723 GCA_035429785.1 Anaeromyxobacteraceae bacterium | reverse complement strand
CGCCAGCGCGTGGCGCGCCGGAATCCCGTGGCGAGGTGGGCGCGCAGGGTCACAGCGCCTCCAGGAGCGACGCGAGGAACTGGATCCAGCCGCCGAGGGAGAGGGCCATCCGCGCCGGGACGCGGCCGCGCGCCTCGCGGGTCCGCCCGTCGTCGAGCTTGTCGAGGTCGAGGAAGACCGCCCGCCCCTCGTCGAGCTGGGCCGAGCGGACCTTCACCGGGCGCACGAGCTCCCAGCGCCCCCAGGCCTGGGAGGCCGGCCAGTCGAGCCGCTCCACGCTCCCGTCCTCGAAGGTGACCACCACGACCTGGGGTACGGCCGCGGCGAATCGCCGGGCGGCGATCACGTTGCGCCAGGGGAAAGGGCCCGGCTTCCCCTCCCCGGGCTCGCCGTTCGCCTTGCGCCAGGCCTCGCGGGCCTCCTCGACCGCCTTGCGCCGGCCCTTCGCGGTGAGCTCCGCGCGCTCGCCGTCCCGCTCCCCGAGACCCAGCGGCGGCAGGACCTCCTCGGCGCGCACGGTGACGATGCGGTCGTCCACCGGCCCGCTCGCGAAGACCTGGGCCTCGAAGAAGGCCTCCACGACGGCGCGGTCGGCGCCGGCGTCCACGAAGGCCTCCTTCAGGTCCGCGGTGGAGGGGTGCCGGAACTTCCAGCGCTCGTGGTAGAGGCGCATCGCCTTCTCGACGAGCGGCGTGCCGATGGCCTGCTCGAGGTCGTGGAAGGAGACCGCCGTGCGCCCGTACACGGCGGAGTAGCTCCCGCTCGACCAGCGGTTCCAGGAGTTCCCGGCGATGGGGTCGGCGAGGTGGCGCGACGTCCCCATGGCCCGCTCGCCGTCCCAGAGCGAGAGCCCGGGGGCCTCCAGGCCGAGCCAGCGCGCCCATGCCGGCAGGCGGAGCCGGAACCGCTCCTCGCCCAGCATGCGCGCGTTCCACCACTCGTTCATGCCCTCGTCGAGGAAGGGCTCCTCGAACTCGTTCGTGGCGAGGATGCCCATGAAGTAGCCGTGGCCGAACTCGTGCGCGGTGACGTAGCGCGTGAGCCCCTCCGCGTTGCCCGGGAACCGGTTGGACCCGATGGTGGTGAAGAAGGTCTCGTACTCCATGCCCCCGGCCTCGTCGGCGTTGAAGGGGGGCACGAGGACGGTGAGGTGCGGGTACGGGTAGGGCCCGAGCGTGCGCGAGAACCAGGCGAGCGCGTCCAGCGTCGCCTGGAGCGCCTCGCGCGCCGCGGGCGCGAACTCGGGCGGGTGCCAGACCTCGACCTTCACCTCCGGGCTGCCCGGGCCCTTCCAGGTGGCGGTGAGGGGCTCGGCGAAGCCGTTCCAGGCCGTGAAGGCCACGTCGTGCACGTCCTCGGCGCGGAAGCGCCACGAGACGCCGTCCGGGCCCGCGACCGGCCTCCCCACCGGCACGCCGCTCGCCGCCACGCGGTAGCCCTCGGGCACCACCACCTCGAGGTCGTAGGCGCCGAAGTCGGCGTAGAACTCGCTGAACAGGTGGTACTCGTGGGCGTTCCAGCGGGGCCGCACGGCGCCGCGCTCGCCGGGGAGCTCGAGCACCCCGATCTTCGGGTACCACTGCCCCACCATGTGGAAGGTGCCGAACCAGCCGCTCCGGGCGACGACGCGGGGCAGGCGGTCGACGAAGTCGATCTCGAGCGTGGTCGTGCCTCCGGGGGGCACCGGCTCGGGCAGGTCCACGCGGACCACCGTGCGATCCGTGGCCGGACCGCCGTCGGGGTGCACGACGGTCCAGGTCGCCGGGAGGCCGCCCTGGACCACCCGCCGCAGGTCGATCGACCCCCACTCCCCGTCCTTCGTCTCCACGCCGGAGCGGAAGAGGCCGAGGCGTGCCTTCTCCTGCATGAACGTGGAGCCCTCCGACTCGAAGGCGTTCAGGTAGAGGTGGAGGTAGACGCTCCGGACCGGGACCTCGCTCCGGTTGCGCCAGGTGAGCCGCTCGGTCCCCTCGAGGACGTGCTTCACCGGGTCGAGGACCGCGCGGATGGCGTAGTCGGCGACGCGGTCGGAGAGGGTCGGCTCCTTCCCGGTGCGGGGTCCGCCCCATGCTCCCGGGTCGCTCGGCGTGCGGACGGCGCCCGCGTCGGCGCCGGCGAGCTCGATCTCGGGCGCCGGGGGCGCTCCCGCGGGAACGGGCGAGGCGATGAGGAGGAGCGCCAGGGTCGTCGCGGCAAGTGACATTTGACGCCCTGCATACCCCCATGTGGCCTTTTCGCGCCACCGGGGCACCCTTAGGTCCCGGGCATGATCACCATCCGGCGCGCCGCGGACCGCGGCCACTTCGACCACGGCTGGCTCGACACCCGCCACACCTTCTCCTTCGGCGAGTACCACGACGACCGCTTCATGGGCTTCTCCGATCTCAGGGTCGTGAACGAGGATCGCGTGCGGCCGGGCCAGGGCTTCGGGACGCACGGGCACCGCGACATGGAGATCCTCTCCTACGTGCTCTCCGGGGAGCTCGCCCACCGCGACTCGATGGGCAATGGCTCCACCATCCGCCCGGGAGAGGTGCAGCGGATGACCGCGGGGACGGGCGTCACCCACAGCGAGCGGAACCCGTCCTCCACCGAGCCCGTCCACTTCCTGCAGATCTGGATCCTGCCGCGGGAGCACGGATTCCCCCCCGGATACGAGCAGCGCGCCTTCCCCGCCCCGGAGCGGCGCGGGAGGGTGCGGGGGCGCGCGAGTCCGGGCGGGC
>DAOMFN010000356.1:0-2752 GCA_035429785.1 Anaeromyxobacteraceae bacterium | reverse complement strand
CCTCGGCGGCGATCGCGCTCGCAGTGCCCGCACCCGGCGCCGCGCAGGTGCCGGAGCTCGGGCCACCCGCGCCCCCACCCGCGGGACGGCGCTTCACGATCGGCATCGGCGCCGGCGCGACCGCCACCCTGAACATGCTGCCCGACTGGACGGCGACCGCGACGGTGGCCCTGGCGTACGCGATCGACGAGCGCTGGAGCGTCTCCCTCGCGCCGTACTTCGAGCGGGAGACCGACTTCGTGGACGGCGCCCGCCTCTCCTACGACGAGATCTCCCTCGCCGTCGGGGCGAGCCTGGCGCTCGACCAGCGCTGGTCGCTCGCGATGGAGCTCGACTTCGGGCTCGTCGAGAACGCGCCCGGCGCCTGGGAGCGCAACCCCGAGTTCGGGGTGGGGGTCGGGGTCTCGTACGCCATCCCGCTCGCGCCGGACTGGAACCTCGTCCTCGGCCCGGAGCTCGCGTGGAAGATCTCGGACGGGGAGATCTCGCTCGGGGTCAACACCGGCGTGACCTTCGACCTCTAGTGGATTAGAGGCCGGGGCGGAGGGCACCATGGCCACCTGGGACGTCGTCGTCGTCGGCGCCGGTCACAACGGGCTCGTCGCCGCCGCCTACCTGGCCCGGGCCGGTCGGCGCGTGCTGGTGCTCGAGGCCCGGGACCGGGTCGGGGGCGCCGCGGTCACCGAGGAGACCTGGCCCGGGTTCCGCGTCTCCACCGCCGCCTACGTGGTCAGCCTCTTCCGGCCGGAGATCGTCCGCGACCTGGAGCTGGCCCGGCACGGCTACGCGCTGCTCCCCCGCAACCCGTCGTCCTTCACCCCCTTCCCGGACGGCCGGTCGCTGCTCATGGGGCCCGACCCGGAGCTCAACCGGCGCGAGGTCTCGAAGTTCTCCCGGCGGGACGCGGAGCGCCTCCCGGACTACGAGGCGATGCTGCTCCGCATCGCCGCCGCCATCGAGCCCACGCTCGTGGAGACCCCGCCCGACCCCTTCTCGGGCCGGCCGCGCGACCTCCTGCGCGCCGCCCGCACCGGGTGGCGCTTCCTGCGCCTGGGCAGGGACGGCCCCCGGGCGCTCGAGATCCTCTCCGCCCCGGCGCGCACGATCCTCGACCGCTGGTTCGAGTCGGACGAGCTGAAGGCCACGCTCGCCACCGACGCCATCATCGGAGCCATGGCCTCGCCCTCCACGCCGGGCACGGCCTACGTGCTCTTCCACCACGTCATGGGGGAGTGCAACGGGGCGCGTGGCGTCTGGGGCTACGTGAAGGGAGGCATGGGGGCGCTCCCCGAGGCCATCGCCTCGGCGGCCCGGGCGCACGGCGCCGAGATCCGCACCGGCTCCCGCGTCGAGCGGGTCCGCCTCGCGGGCGGCCGGGCCACGGGCGTCGTGCTCGAGGGGGGCGAGGAGGTCGCGGCCCGGCGCGTCGTCTCCTGCGCCGACGCCACGGTCACGCTGCTCGGCCTGGTGGGGGCGGAGCACCTCTCGCCCGAGGTGGTGGAGGCGGTGCGGGGCATCGACTACGCGAGCGCCTCGCTCAAGGTGAACCTGGCGCTCTCCGAGCTGCCCTCGTTCACGGCGCTCCCCGGCCACGCCCCCGGGCCCCAGCACCGGGGGACGATCCACGTCTGCCCGTCCCTCGGCCACATCGAGCGGGCCTTCGACGACGCGCGGGCCGGCCGGCCCTCGGAGGAGCCGGTGCTGGAGTGCACCATCCCGTCGGTGGTGGACCCGTCCCTCGCGCCCCCGGGGCGGCACGTCATGCAGATCTTCGTCCAGTACGCGCCCTACCGGCTCGCGTCCGGCACCTGGGACGAGCGGCGCGAGGCCTTCGGCGACCGCTGCGTGGAGATCCTCGACCGGTATGCCCCCGGGTTCGCGCGCAGCGTGCTGCACCGGCAGGTGCTCGCCCCGCCCGACCTGGAGGCGCGCTTCGGCCTCACCGGCGGCAACATCTTCCAGGGCGCGATGGGGCTCTCCCAGCTCTCCTTCCTCCGCCCCATCCCGGGCTTCGGCCAGTACCGGACCCCGGTGCCGGACCTCTGGATGTGCGGGGCCGCCACCCACCCCGGGGGCGGCGTCATGGGCGCCTGCGGGTACAACGCGGCCCGGGAGATCCTGCGGGACGGGCGGTGAACGGCGCCGGGGCCGCGGCTACTCGAGGAGCCCCTCCTCGCGGGCCAGGCGCGCCAGCCGCTCCTTCAGCCGCTCGTAGCGCTTGCGCAGCGCGGCCGGGGTGACCCGCCCGCCGGACGCCGACAGGACCTCCGCGATCTCCTCCCAGGACATCTCCCGGTCGAGCCGGAGGACGAGCAGCGCGTGGTCCGCGGCCGGCAAGAGCTCCCGGAGCCGGGCGAGGCGCCGATCGTCGCTGGACGGGACGACGGAGCGGGAGAGCGTGGCCGCGAGGCGGGACGCGGCGGTGGTGTCGAGGCGCTTCCGCCGGCGCTGCCAGGCCTCGGCGCGGAAGCTGTGCGAGGCGTTCCAGGCGATGCGGTAGGCCCACGCCCGCAGCGGGCTCTCCCCGCGGAAGGCCGGCAGGCCCTTCCACAGCCGCTCCGCGAAGTCGGCGAACACCTCGTCGCCGTCGTCCGGGCCGTGGAGCGCGCGCAGCCAGCCCAGGATGGCCGGCCCGAGCGCCTGCAGGGCGACGGTGGCCGCGCCGTCGCCGTTCCCGGCGGCGAGCGCTTCCCGGACCCGGACGTCGAGCTCCACGCTAGCCCCCTCCCCCGGCGCGCGGCCCCTTCCCGAG
>DAOMFN010000355.1:0-2752 GCA_035429785.1 Anaeromyxobacteraceae bacterium | reverse complement strand
GCGGGTGGCGGAGCGGAGGCGGGCAGGTCTCCCACCCGCCGCAGCCGGGCCTCGCCGTCCTCCCCCGGACGGGCGTCGAGCCCGCAGCGGTCGAGACCCGGACGGAGGAGCGAGGCCGCGAAGGACCGGAACCGGGCCCGGTCGCCGGCGTCGGGAATCCGGTGCTCCACGGCGGCGAGCCGCCCGACGAGCTCGTCGAGCACCGCCCGGTCCTCCTCGCCTGCGAAGGCGGCGAGGAGGTCGAGGAAGGGCCCGGGCTCGCGGCTCCCGGCGCGCAGCAGCGCCCACTCGTCGGCGACGAGGCCGATGCGCTCCTCCGGGCGCAGGTCGGGCAGGTGCCGGGAGAGCGCCGCGCGGGCCGCCCCGTCGTGGTCCACCCGGTAGAAGCCCGTCGACCCGGCGTTGCCGAGCACCCAGCGGACCTCGCCCCGGGCCTCGAGCCCGATCTCGGCCGTGGCCTCGCGGAGGAGCACCCGCTGCTCCTTCGTGCCCTCGGCGTCGGCGAAGCGGAGCACCACCGGCACGGGCCAGCTCCCCGGCGCCGCGGCGCCCGGCTCGGACAGGAAGCGGCGCTGGGCGAGGCGCACCCGCGACCCGTCGCGCGCGAGGGAGACCACCGGGAAGCCCGGGGTCCGGATCCACGCGTTCGCGAGATCCAGGACCGGCTGTCCCGAGGCCTCCTGCAGCGCGGCCCAGAGGTCGTCGGCGACGGCGTTGGCGCGCGCGAAGCGGCGCATGTAGAGGCGGATGCCCCTCCGGAACGGCTCCTCGCCGAGCCAGGCCTCGATCATCCGGAGGACCGCTCCGCCCTTCTCGTAGGTGATGAGGTCGAAGGCCTCCCCCATGTCCTCGGGGTTCCGCACCTCCGCGTGGATGGGGTGGGTGGACCGGAGCGCGTCGAGCCCCAGCGCCGCGGCCTTCCCCTGGTCGAAGTCGAGCCAGATCCGCCACTCCGGCTTCCAGCCCGCCACGACCTTGTAGGCCATCCAGGTGGCGAAGGACTCGTTCAGCCACAGGTCGTCCCACCAGCGCATCGTCACCCAGTTGCCGAACCACTGGTGGGCGAGCTCGTGGGTGACGACCTCGGCGATGCGCTTCTTCACCGGGAGCGAGGCCGTCGCCGGATCGAGGAGCAACGCCGTCTCCCGGTAGGTGACGAGGCCGGCGTTCTCCATCGCGCCGAACTCGAAGTCGGGGAGCCCCACCTGGTCGAGCTTGCCGAAGGCGTAGGGCACGTCGAAGTAGTCCTCGAGGCGCGGCAGGACGGCGAGCGCCGCCTCCTGCCCGAACGCGGTGAGGTCGGCCTTCCCGGGGACGGCCCAGGTGCGGACCGGGACGCCGCGGGAGTCGCCCGGGGGAGAGCCGGCGAGCGGCCCGGCCACGACCGCGAGGAGGTAGGTCGGCAAGGGCGGGGTCTCGGCGAAGGTCACGACGTCGCGGTCGCCGCGGATCTCGCGCCGGACCTCGGCGCCGTTCGCGAGGACCGGCATGCCCCGGGGAACCTCCACCGTCACCGCCCAGGGGGCCTTGAATCCCGGCTCGTCGTGGCACGGGAAGACGCGCCGCGCGTCGGCCGCCTCGAACTGGGTCGCGGACAGCGGGCCGGCGCGGTAGAGGCCGCGGAGCCCGGTCCCGTAGCGGCCGGTCCACTCCAGCTCGACCGCGGCCTCGCCGGGCGGAAGGGGAGCGCCGGGGTCGACGGAGATGGTCTCGCTCTGCTCGAACGACGCGACCCGGGCGGCTCGCCGCTCGCCCCCCACGACCACCGTCGCCCGCGTCACCGGGAGCCCGGCCGCGTGGACCGGGATGGCGTTCGTGGCCTCCGCGATCCGGAGGTCGATGCGGATGCGTCCCTCGAAGGTCCGGGCCTCCGGGTCGAGCGACAGGAAGGCCTCGTGCCGGACGGGGCGGACCGAGCCGGGGAGCCGGTAGTTCCGATCGGTGGGGGGGATGGCCATGCGGTGACCTCCAGGTCGTCGGAACGTTTACCGGTCGCCCGGCCGGCGGGCCAGCCGAATCCGGACCGGCGCCCCGCCCCCGGACGGGCGGGAGCGCGGTATCCTCGGCGGGGAGGCGCGATGCGCGCGATGGTCATGGAGTCGCCGGGGCGGCCGCTCACGGCGGCGGAGCTTCCCGTGCCCGTCCCTGGCCCCGGCCAGGTGCGGGTCGCGGTGCGGGCCTGCGGCGTCTGCCGGACCGACCTCCACGTCCTCGACGGGGACCTCCCCTTCCCCGGCCACCGGGTGGTCCCCGGCCACGAGGTGGTGGGCGTGGTCGAGGCCGCCGGCCCGGGCGCGGCGCGCTTCCGGGCGGGCGACCGCGTGGGCATCCCCTGGCTCGGCTCCACCTGCGGGACCTGCGAATTCTGCGTCACCGGCCGCGAGAACCTCCCCTGGCGAGGCGCGGCGGTCATCGTGGCGAACCACCTGTCCCTCGCCGACGTCATCGTCCTCTACGGCCTCTTCCGTCCGTTCAAGTGGGTCTCGAAGGCCTCCGTCTTCCGGGTCCCGTTCCTGGGCTGGAACATGACCTTGAACGGCTACGTGGCGCTCGTCCGGGGCAACGCCGACTCGGTGCGGAAGATGCTCGCGCGCTGCCAGGAGCTCCTCGCCCAGGGAAACCCCATCCTGCTCTTCCCCGAGGGCACCCGATCCGCCACCGGCGAGCTCCAGCCGTTCAAGGACGGCGCCTTCCGGCTCGCGAGGGATGCCCGCGTCCCGGTGATCCCCGTGGTCGTCTCGGGCACCCACGA
>DAOMFN010000354.1:0-2752 GCA_035429785.1 Anaeromyxobacteraceae bacterium | reverse complement strand
ATGCGCACCTTCCACATCGGCGGCGCCGCCACCCGGCGCTCCGAGCAGTCCACCGTGGAGAACCGCAACCCCGGCGTGGTCAAGTTCCTGGGGGTGAACGTCGCCAAGAAGAAGGACGGCACGCTCATCGTCATGAACCGCAACGGCGAGGTCATCATCTCCGACGAGCAGGGGCGCGAGCGCGAGCGCTACCAGGTCGTGTACGGCGCCAAGATGCTCGTCAAGGACGGCCAGAAGGTCGAGGCCGGCACGCTGCTCGCCGAGTGGGACCCGTACTCGGTGCCCATCCTCACCGAGGTGGCGGGCCGCGTGAAGTTCGGCGACCTCGTCGACGGCGTCACCTACGCCGAGCAGGTGGACGAGATCACGGGCCTGGCCCGCAAGGTGGTCACCGCCTCCAAGGACCCGGACGCGCGTCCCCGCGTCTCCATCAAGGACGAGAAGGGGCAGACGAAGAAGCTCGCCTCCTCCGACGCCGACGCCCGGTACATGCTGCCCGAGGGCGCCAACCTCGTCGTCTCCGACGGCGACGAGATCGACGCCGGCGACGTCATCGCCAAGATGCCGCGGGAGACCACGAAGACGAAGGACATCACCGGCGGCCTCCCCCGCGTGGCCGAGCTCTTCGAGGCCCGCAAGCCCAAGGAGTACGCCGTCATCTCCGAGATCGACGGCGTGGTCTCCTTCGGCAAGGACACGAAGGGCAAGCGCAAGGTGATCATCACCCCGGAGATCGACGGCAAGCTCCGCCCCGACCTGTCGAAGGAGTACCTGATCGGGAAGGGCAAGCACATCAGCGTCCACACCGGCGACCGCGTGCGCGCCGGCGAGGCGCTCATGGACGGCGCCGCCAACCCGCACGACATCCTCAAGGTGCTCGGCGAGAAGGAGCTGGCGCGCTGGATGGTGGACGAGGTGCAGGAGGTCTACCGGCTCCAGGGCGTGAAGATCAACGACAAGCACATCGAGACCATCGTGCGGCAGATGCTGCGCCGCGTGCGCATCGTCGACGTGGGCGACACGAGCTTCCTCGTCGACGAGCAGGTCGAGAAGTGGGTGTTCGAGGAGGAGAACGAGAAGGTGATGAAGGACGGCGGGCGCCCGGCGCAGGGCGAGCCCTTGCTCCTCGGCATCACCAAGGCCTCGCTCTCCACCGAGTCGTTCATCTCGGCGTCGTCCTTCCAGGAGACCACGAAGGTGCTCACCGAGGCCGCCATCAGCGGCAAGGTGGACCAGCTCCGCGGCCTGAAGGAGAACGTCATCATGGGCCGGCTCGTGCCGGCCGGCACGGGCCTCTCCGCGTACAAGCACCTCGACATCGAGGTGGAGACGCCGGTCGACGCCGTGGAGCAGGCGGAGGAGGCCCTGGGCCTCGCCGCAGCGGCGGGCGAGGAGTAGGGCGAATCGCACACCTCCGGCCGAACCCGGCCGGTCCACGGAGGCCCGGGGCGCCCACCCCGGGCCTTCCCCTTTTTGGGCGACCCAAGGGGAGTCCTGGGCCGGGAATGGATCCCCCCCTGCCAGGAGTTTCCCTCCGTGAAGGTGACCCCCACGGGACATGGCGCGTCACGGTTTCGGGGGCTCCAGGAGGCCCCGAAATGGGCCCCCTTTGGGTATTAGATTCCAATCATCACGGGGACTTGAATCCAGTGGTTGACTGATTTGGTCCAGATTCGTAATATGCCGTAACGTAACTGTCCGGCATTCCGGAAGACCCGGCAGCTCGCACGGACAGTGGAGAGGCAAACAGGATGAAGACCTCTGGTATCCAGCGCGGAAGCAGGGAGTTCGAGGAGCTCGCCCCGTACCTCAAGGCGGTGCGGGACTTCCCGCCGCTCACCCGCGACGAGGAGCATGCGCTGGCGCTCAAGGCCCGCAAGGGCGAGGTGAGCGCGAAGCAGAAGCTCGTCCGGCACAACCTCGCGTTCGTGGTGGCCATCGCCCGGAAGCAGCGGCGCGGCACGGTCCGCCTCGACGACCTCATCCAGGAGGGCAACGTCGGCCTCATGCGCGCGGTCGAGAAGTTCGACCCGCACGCCGGCACCCGCTTCTCCACCTACGCGGTGTGGTGGATCCGCGCCTACGTGGGCAAGTACCTCAAGGAGGCGCGCAGCACGGTCCGCCCGCAGAGCGGCACCGTGGCGCAGCCCGACCTCTCGCTCGACAGCGCGATCGACGAGGACGGCGACGTCTCCCACCTCGAGCGCATCGAGGACGAGGGCCCGGGCCCGGAGGACGGCTACCTCGCCTCCGAGGGCGACCGCGAGGTCCGCGACGCGCTCGGCAAGGTGCGCAAGCGCATCGGCGAGCTCGGCTGGGACATCATCCACAACCGGCTGCAGCAGGACTCCCCGAAGACGCTCGAGGAGATCGGCAAGCGCTGGGGCGTCTCGCGCGAGCGCGTGCGCCAGGTGGAGCTGAAGACGAAGCAGTTCCTCCACCGGTACCTCGAGTCGGTCGAGTCGGTGGAGACCGGCATGGCCGGGCGCGCCGAGGAAGCCGCCTAGCCCCGTCCCGAGATCCGCGGCACCCGGGCCCACTCCGCCACGCGGGGTGGGCCCTTCGCTTGCAACGTGCCTCGCCGTGGCCCGGAATCGCGGGCTTCGGAGGAGCGTGCCGGTGCGAGTGGCGGACGGAGGGGCCGCGGCGGAGACGCCGGAGCCCGTGGACGAGGCAGACGAGGACGCCGGGCGCGCACGGGTGGCCATGGCGCATCCCGCCGGGCACCGCATCCCCGCCGACGTCTTCGCGG
>DAOMFN010000353.1:0-2773 GCA_035429785.1 Anaeromyxobacteraceae bacterium | reverse complement strand
CGTGGGCCGCGTGGGCCGAGGCCGGGGCGGCGTGGTGGCCGTGGTCGTCGTGCCCGTGCGCGGCGTGCCCGTGGGCGCCGTGGCCGGCCGGGTCCTTGTTGTCGGCCGGGTGGGCGGAGGTCACGTGGTGCGGGGCCGCGTGGGCGGAGTGCGGATCCTCGTCGTGCTCCTCGGCATGACCCTCGCCGCCGCGGTACTCGCCGGTGAAGGTCATGTAGTAGCTGCGGAACATGTAGAAGCTGGTCCCGGTGGCGGCCAGCAGGCCGACGACGAAGATGGCCGGCCCGAGCCAGGGGGCGGGCGTGCCCAGGAACTCCATGCCGCGCTGGGTGAAGGCCTTCCAGAGGATCTCGTCCTTCGAGTAGAAGCCGCTCGCCCAGGGGAAGCCCGCGATGGCCCAGGTGGCGATGAGGTAGGTCCAGGCGGTGACCGGCATGAGCTTCTTCAGCCCGCCCATCTTCCGCATGTCCTGCTCGTGGTGGCAGCCCAGGATCACCGAGCCCGACCCGAGGAAGAGGGTGGCCTTGAAGAAGGCGTGGGTGAGGAGGTGGTAGGTGCCGGCCCAGTAGGCGCCCACGCCCACCCCGACGAACATGAAGCCGAGCTGGGAGACCGTGGAGTACGCCAGGACCTTCTTGATGTCGTACTGGAAGAAACCGATGGTCGCGGCGAAGAAGGCGGTGAGGATGCCGATGGTGGCCACCCAGCCCATCGCCGTGGGCGACATCGCGTAGAGGTAGGAGAGCCGCGCCACCATGTAGACGCCGGCGGTGACCATGGTGGCGGCGTGGATGAGGGCCGAGACCGGGGTGGGGCCGGCCATGGCGTCGGGCAGCCAGACGTAGAGCGGCAGCTGGGCGCTCTTGCCCATCGCGCCCACGAACATCAGCATGCCCACCAGCGTGAGCAGCATGACGCCCCAGACCTTCTGGTTGCGCAGGTGCTCGCCGACGCCGGTGGCCTCGATGACCACCTGGTCGCGCAGCTCGCGGAAGTTGAGGGTGGGGCCGACCTTCACGGCGTGCCCGTCCACCACCACCGCCCGGGGCCCGGTGGACTCGAAGGGGTTCCCCGCCGCGGCGTCGGCCTTGTAGCCGATCTCGGGGAGGTAGCGGACCGAGCGGGCGTCGGAGCGCGGCTGCCAGGCCCCGCCCAGCGACCAGAAGAGCAGGAAGAGGCCGATGAGGAACCCGAAGTCGCCGAAGCGGTTCACCACGAAGGCCTTCATGCCGGCCTTCGCCTTCTCGACGTCGGTGTACCAGAAGCTGATGAGCAGGTAGGAGGCGAGGCCCACGCCCTCCCAGCCGAAGAACATCACCGCGAAGTTGTCGCCCATGACGAGCAGCAGCATCGCGAAGACGAACAGGTTCAGGTACGCGAAGAACCGCCAGTAGGACGGCTCGTCGGCCATGTAGCCGGTCGAGAAGACGTGGATGAGCGTCCCGATGAACGTGATGATGAGGACCATCATCATGGAGAGCGGGTCGAGGGCGAAGGCCAGGTCGAACCGCATCGTCCCGGCCTGGAGCATGCTCCAGACCGTGTTCTGCAGGAACCGCTCCTCGCCGGGCAGCGCGTACATCTGCGCGAAGGCCCGCAGCGCGACGAGGAACGACAGCGTCATCATCCCGATGGCGATGCCGTGGTTCCACTTCTTGCCGAGGGTCCGCTGGATGCGGATGCCGAGGAGCGAGTTGATCAGCGCGCCGACGGCCGGGAAGAGCGGGATGAGCCAGAGGTATCCCGCCGCGTGGACCACCGTGGGTCCGAGGTGTGGGGTGGCGTGTTCCATCTCACTCTCGCATCAGGTCCGCGGCGCGGACGTCGATGGTCTTGAAGGTGTGGAAGATGCTGAGGACGATGGCCAGGCCGACCGCGGCCTCGGCCGCCGCCAGGACCACCACGAACAGGGCGAAGGCCTGGCCGCCGATCCCGCCGACCACGAACTTGTTGAAGGCGACCAGGTTCACGTTGGCGGCGTTCAGCATGAGCTCGACGCCCATGAGGATGGCCACCGCGTTGCGCCGGGTGAGGACCGTGAAGAGGCCGAGCGCGAACAGGAGCGCCGCGACCGCCAGGTAGTGGGAGAGGGTCGGGATCATGGGCGGCTCCGGCCTAATCGGCCCGGATCTCCTTCCGGGCGATGATGATGGCGCCGATGAGGGTGGCGAGCAGGATGAGCGAGGCGAGCTCGAAGGGGAGCAGCCAGCGCTGGAGGAGGCCGTGGCCGAGGGGCGCGGTGGTGGGCAGCGCGGGCATCGGGCGCACGGCCCAGGGGGTCTCGAAGGCGACGACGAGGAGCAGGGCGAGCAGCACCGCCGTGAGGATCCCGGCGCCGGCCCAGCCCATGCTGGCGTTCGAGACGTTCACCTCGCCGATGCGGTTCGTCAGCATGATGGCGAAGAGGATCAGGATCAGGACGCCGCCGATGTAGATGAAGACCTGGGCGACGGCGACGAAGTCGGCGGAGAGCAGGGCGTAGAGGCCGGCCGCGCCGAGCAGCGCCGCCAGCAGCCCCAGCGCCGAGTAGAGGATGTTGCGGGAGAGGGCCACGGCGGCCGCTCCTCCGACCGTGAGGGCCGCCACGGCGGAGAAGATCCCGTCGGGCAGCGTGAACGGGCCGGCCGGCGCGCGGGTCCCGGCGGCGGCGAGCGCCGGGGAGAGTCGCGCCGAGAGGACGCCGACGAGGGCGATCACCGCGCCGCTTCCGGCGGTCCAGGCGAGGAGCTTCTTCTGGGTTCGCATGCGGTCCTCGGTCAGGGCTTGGGCTCGT
>DAOMFN010000352.1:0-2782 GCA_035429785.1 Anaeromyxobacteraceae bacterium | reverse complement strand
TACTTCAACGACGCCCAGCGCCAGGCCACGAAGGACGCCGGCCGCATCGCCGGCCTCGAGGTCCTTCGGATCATCAACGAGCCCACCGCCGCGGCGCTGGCCTACGGCATCGACCGGCAGCACACCGGCAAGGGGGAGCTCGTCGCCGTCTACGACCTCGGCGGCGGCACCTTCGACATCACCATCCTCGAGCTGAACCAGGGCGTGTTCGAGGTGAAGGCCACGAACGGCGACACCTTCCTCGGCGGGGAGGACTTCGACCAGCGCATCGTCGACTGGCTGGCGGGGCGCTTCCAGGAGCAGACCGGGATCGACCTGCGCAAGGACCGGATGGCGCTGCAGCGGCTCAAGGAGGCGGCCGAGCGGGCCAAGCACGAGCTCTCCTCCGCGTCCGAGACCGAGGTGAACCTCCCCTTCATCACCGCCGACGCGACCGGCCCCAAGCACCTCGCCGAGACCATCGACCGGGCCACGCTGGAGGGGCTCGTGGGGGACCTCGTCGAGCGGACCGTCGAGCCCTGCAAGATCGCGCTGAAGGACGCCGGCGTCACCGCCCAGCAGCTCGACACCGTGATCCTCGTCGGCGGCATGACCCGCATGCCCAGGGTGCAGGAGACGGTGAAGCGGTTCTTCGGCAAGGAGCCGCACAAGGGGGTGAACCCCGACGAGGTCGTCGCGGTGGGGGCGGCCATCCAGGGCGGCGTCCTCAAGGGGGACGTGAAGGACGTGCTCCTCCTCGACGTGACCCCGCTCTCGCTCGGCGTCGAGACCTCGGGCGGCGTCTTCACCCGCATCATCCCCAAGAACACCACCGTGCCGGTCCGCAAGGGGCAGGTCTTCTCCACCGCGGTGGACAACCAGCCGCTCGTCTCGGTCCACGTGCTCCAGGGCGAGCGCGACATGGCGGCCGACAACAAGACGCTGGCCCGCTTCGAGCTCGTGGGCATCCCCCCCGCGCCCCGCGGCGTGCCCCAGATCGAGGTCCGCTTCGAGATCGACCCGAACGGCATCGTGCACGTCGAGGCCGAGGACCTCGGCACCGGGAAGAAGCAGCAGATCCGGATCGCCGCCCGCTCCGGCATGACCGAGGAGGACATCCAGCGGGCCATCCGCGACGCCGAGCAGAACGCCGCCGAGGACAAGCAGAAGCGGGAGCTCGCCGACGTCCGCAACAACGCCGAGGGGCTCATCTACACCACCGAGAAGAGCCTCGACGAGTACGCGAGCGCCCTCAAGGAGGACGACCTCGCCGAGATCCGAGCCGACCTCGAGGAGCTGAAGGCGGTGCTCGGGTCGACCGACGCGGCCCGGATCAAGGAGTCGCTGCAGCGGCTGGAGGGCTCGGCCTACCGGATCGCCGACGCGATCTACTCCTCGCAGGGGCAGGACGGGGGCTCGAACCCCTAGGGCGCCTGCGCCCCCGACTTGCCTCGGCCTCCCGGGGCATTAGGTTCGCCCCGGCACGGCCATGAGCTCCGAGAAGAGAGACTACTACGAGGTGCTGGGCGTCTCGCGCTCGGCCTCCGGCGAGGAGATCCGCACGGCCTTCAAGCGGTTGGCGATGGAGTACCACCCGGATCGCAATCCCGGGAACCCCGCCGCCGAGGACCGCTTCAAGGAGGTGGCGGAGGCCTACGACGTCCTCAGCGACCCGGAGAAGCGGGCCCGGTACGACCACTTCGGCCACGGGGGCGGCCAGGGCTTCGACCCGTTCGCCGGCTTCGGCGGCGCCGCGTCCATCAACGACATCTTCGGCGAGATCTTCGGCGAGGTCTTCGGCGCCCACCGCCGGGGGCAGCGCCGGGCCCGAGGGGCCGACCTCCGCTACAACCTCGAGCTCGACCTGGAGCAGGCGGCCTTCGGCACCACCGCCCGCATCGAGATCCAGCGCCCCCGGCGCTGCGAGCCCTGCAAGGGCAGCGGGGCCAAGCCCGGCACCCAGCCCCGCACCTGCCCGACCTGCGGCGGCGCCGGGGAGATCCGGCTGCAGCAGGGCTTCTTCGCCATCTCGCGGACCTGCGGCCAGTGCCGCGGGGAGGGCAAGGTCGTCGCCGAGAAGTGTCCGACCTGCAACGGCGCGGGCGGGGTGGCCGTGAAGGCGGCCGTGGACGTGAAGGTCCCGCCCGGCGTGGACGCCGGGACCCGGCTCAAGCTGCGCGGCGAGGGGGAGCCGGCGCCGTCCCCGTCCGGCGAGCCCGGGGATCTCTACGTCGTGATCGAGGTCCGCGAGCACCCCATCTTCCAGCGCCAGGACACCGAGGTCATCTGCGAGCTGCCCGTGTCCATCGTGCAGGCGGCCCTCGGGGCGAGCGTCGAGGTGCCGACGCTCGACGGCCCCCACAAGCTCAAGATCCCGGCCGGGACCCAGCCCGGCAAGACCTTCCGGCTGAAGGGGAAGGGGATCGCGCCGCTCGGCGGCGGCGGGCGCGGCGACCAGCACGTGCGGGTCCAGGTGGAGATCCCGACCCGGCTCAGCCCGGAGCAGCGCCAGCTCCTCGAGCAGTTCGCGGCCCTCTCCGGGGAGGAGACCCACCCCACCGCGAGCCGCTTCTGGAGCAAGGTCGCGGAGCTCCTCGGCAAGTGACGGGGAGGGGGCCGCCCTTCCGCCAGGGCGGCCACTCCGGTAGAAGGGCGGCATCCATGCGACGTCTCCTCCCGATGGCCGCCGCCGCGATCCTCGCAGCGGGGTGCGCCACGACCAA
This sequence comes from Anaeromyxobacteraceae bacterium, assembly GCA_035429785.1. Classification (GTDB taxonomy): domain Bacteria; phylum Myxococcota; class Myxococcia; order Myxococcales; family Anaeromyxobacteraceae; genus CAIOAK01. The sequence goes on along the minus strand of DAOMFN010000352.1, from coordinate 80 downwards.
GCCCGCCGCCCCGCCGCCTCCGCCACCCGGCGGGCTCGCCCCCGCGCCGGTCGCGACCACGCCCTCGCCGGCGGCCGCCG
>DAOMFN010000351.1:0-2783 GCA_035429785.1 Anaeromyxobacteraceae bacterium | reverse complement strand
GGGTGCGCTCGCCTTTCTCGAGCGCGGCGAGGCACTCGAGGAAGCCGGAGGAGGCGCCCTCGATCGTGGTAAGGCCGGAGATGTGCGGCGAGATCATCACGCGCGTGTCGAGCCAGAGCGGCGCTTCGAGGGGGAGCGGCTCGTCGCCTGGAGCGCCGCCACCTTCCGCCGCGAGTCCCTGAGGCTCGAGCGGCTCTCGGCGCGGCTCGAGCCGGCCAACGTGGCCGAGGTGCTCCGGCGCGGCTTCGCGCTGGCGCTCCGGGAAGGGAAGCCGCTCCGCCGCAGCCGGGACGCGGCGGCGGGAGACGCGGTTCGGGTGGTGCTGGGGGAGGGGTGGCTCGACGCCCGCGTCGAGTCGAGGGACGCCCCTCCGGAGCCGGTCCCGGGGCTCCCCGGCCGGGGCGAGGAGGCATAGAGTATGGCCGTGAGTCGAGAGAGGAAGACCCCCGAGGCGCCGCCGGAGTCCTACGACCAGCTCGTGGAGCGGCTGGAGCGGCTGGTCGCCGAGCTGGAGGGGGGGCAGCAGCCGCTGGAGAGGTCCCTCGAGACCTTCGCCGAGGGGGTGAAGCTGGCGCGCGAGGCGGGGCGGAAGCTCGACGAGGCGGAGAAGCGGGTGGAGGAGCTGCTCCGCGCCGAGGACGGCTCGGTGGCGACGCGGCCGCTCGGCGAGGAGGGCGGCGGTCCATGACGGAGAGGAAGCCCAAGGTCACCATCGTCGACGACGACCGGGACACCCGGGAGATGCTGACGCTCGCGCTCGAGCTCGAGGGGTTCGAGGTGTCCCAGGCGGCCAACGGGCTCCGGCTCATCTCCGCCATGCACGTCGACCGGCCCGACGTCATCCTGCTCGACGTCATGATGAGCTGGATCGACGGCTTCGAGCTCTGCCGGGCCATCAAGAAGAACCCCACGTTCGGGGACATCCCCGTCATCTTCATCACCGCGCGCAAGAGCCCCGAGGACGAGCGCACCGGGCGCGACGCGGGGGCCTCCGACTACTTCACGAAGCCCCTCGACGTCGACCGGCTCATCGAGCGCATCCGGCAGATGCTGGCCGAGCGAGCGGCCGCCCGCACGGCCGACCCCGGCCCTCGCTGACCCGGCGGCGGGCGCGGGATCGCGCGCCCGCCCTGTGGTAGAAGCGTCCCCGTGTCGCAGCCCTTCGCGCTCGATCCCTACCTCGCCGGCGTGGCCGCACGCGTCGAGGCCGAGCTGCGCCGGGTGGCGGAGGCCGGCGCGCGGGGTGGCCCGGCGCGCCTCTGGGAGGCCATCGGGTACGCCCTGCTCGGCGGGGGCAAGCGGCTCCGGCCCGCTCTGGTCTGCGCCACGGCCGAGGCCTTCGGCGGGGAGACCGGGGAGGGCTCGCTGGCGCTGCGCTTCGCGGCATCGCTCGAGATGATCCACACCTACTCGCTCGTGCACGACGACCTGCCCTCCATGGACGACGACGACCTGCGCCGGGGCCGTCCCACCGTCCACACGGCGTTCGACGAGGCCACAGCGGTCCTGGCCGGGGACGCCCTGCAGTCGATCGCGTTCGAGCACCTGCTCGCCGGGCCCCGGGACGACGGCCGCGCGACCCGGCTCGCCGTGCTGCTCGCTGCGGGGGCCACGCGCATGGTCGAGGGGCAGTCGCTCGACCTGGAGGCGGAGACCCGGCCGCCCGGGCTGGAGGGGGTGCTCGACCTGCAGCGCCGCAAGACCGGCGCCCTGCTCGCCGCGTCGGTGGTGGGTGGCGCCGTCGCGGCCACCGGGAGCGACCAGGGGCTGGGGTCCGCCGGGCTGAAGCTCGGGCTCGCCTTCCAGATCGCCGACGACCTGCTCGACCTGACGGCCACCACCGCCGACCTGGGCAAGCGGGCCGGGAAGGACGCCGAGGCCGGGAAGGCCACGCTGCCCGCCCTGCTCGGGGTCGGGGAAGCGCGGCGCCGCGCCGACGATTACTGTGAGGAAGCGCTCCAGGCCTTCGCGGGCCTGGGCGACCGAGCGGAGGCCCTGCGCGCGATCGCGCGCTACGTCGTCTCCCGGAGGAAGTGAGCCATGGCGAGACTGCTCGACACCATCGACTCCCCGGCCGATCTGAAGAAGCTCCCGGTCGAGAGCCTGCCCCGGCTCTGCCAGGAGATCCGGGACGAGATCATCGAGACCTGCGCCCGCACCGGCGGCCACCTCGGCTCGTCGCTCGGCGCGGTGGAGCTGAACGTCGCGCTCCACTACGTCTTCGACTCGCCGACCGACCGCATCGTGTGGGACGTCGGGCACCAGGCCTACGCGCACAAGCTCCTCACCGGGCGTCGCGACCGCTTCCGCACCATCCGCACCGAGGGGGGGCTGGCGGGCTTCCCGGAGCGGGACGAGTCGGAGCACGACGCGTTCGGCGTGGGGCACGCCTCGACCGCGGTCTCGGCGGGGGTGGGCATGGTGGAGGGCAAGCGCCACCAGGGGCACGGGGGGCGCGTGGTCGCGGTGGTGGGCGACGGCGCCCTCACCGGCGGCGTGGCCTTCGAGGGGCTCAACCAGGCCGGCTACCTCCAGCGCAACTTCATGGTCGTGCTGAACGACAACGAGATGTCGATCTCGCCCAACGTGGGCGCGCTCTCGGAGTGGTTCTCGAAGAAGTTCGCCTCCCGCACCTACAACCGCTGGCGCCGGCAGGTGAAGGAGTTCCTGCGCCACATGCCGAAGGGGGAGCAGGCCATCGAGGTCGTCCGCCACGGCATCGACGCCACCAAGGCGCTCATCACGCCGGGCATCCTCTTCGAGGGCATGGGCTTCCAGTACGT
>DAOMFN010000350.1:0-2786 GCA_035429785.1 Anaeromyxobacteraceae bacterium | reverse complement strand
CGCCGCGGTAGGAGTCGTACCAGGAGTCGAAGATGATGGCCTTGAGCGGGGCCTCCGGATCTCCGGGCGGCGGCGGGACCTTCTTCACGACCTGCTCCAGGATCTCCTCGATGCCCACGCCCTCCTTGGCGCTGGCGGGCACCGCGTCGGCTGCGTCGAGGCCGATGACCTCCTCGATCTCCTCGCGCACGCCCGGGACGTCCGCGCTGGGCAGGTCGATCTTGTTGATGACCGGGATGATCTCGAGGTCGTGATCGAGCGCCTGGTAGACGTTGGCGAGCGTCTGCGCCTCCACGCCCTGCGTGGCGTCCACCACGAGCACGGCCCCCTCGCACGCGGCGAGCGAGCGCGAGACCTCGTAGGCGAAGTCCACGTGACCGGGGGTGTCGATCAGGTTCAGGACGTAGTCCTTCCCGTCCTTCGCCCGGTAGGTCATGCGGACCGTCTGGGCCTTGATGGTGATGCCGCGCTCCCGCTCCAGCTCCATGTTGTCGAGGAACTGGGCCTGGGCCTCGCGCTTCGTGACCGTCCCGGTCCGCTCGAGCAGGCGGTCGGCCAGCGTCGACTTGCCGTGGTCGATGTGGGCGATGATGGAGAAATTTCGGATGTTGCGGTTCGTGTCGGCCATCGGGTCGGGGCTTTCTAGCATGCGATACCGTCAGGTACACGCGCCTCGGCACGTCCGGATGACGCAGGGCGCCGTCCGGGGCCGGGCCACTCTCCCGGGTCGCCCTCGTTGGGGCCGGACCGATGGAGGGCGGCCGATGTCCTACCCTTGACCACCCTCGATTTTCGGGGATTTCACCGTATTTGGTGTCTGTCAAGCGGAGACACCACAATCTGTTGTGGTTGCCGGTCTTGACTTGGGAACGGTCGTCGATATCGTTCGCCCTCGCCGCCGGGGCCCGGAGACGGGCTGGAAGGCCGCAGCAGACGAAGGGGCGCGACGCCGCCCCCCGTGTCAGAGGCGACGGGTAGAGCCTCCGGTCCACCCCGCGGTGGACGCGGGGGCCGGGGATGGGAAACGGGGCCGGGCACAGCCGTCGGGAGCCCCACGCAGGCCGGAGAGGGCCGGTCGGAGAGGTCGGAACATGATCGAGCGAGAGAACGCGCCCGCGCAGCGCCGCGGAGCACGTCAGCAGCGGAAGGCCGCCCGCAAGGGCATCGCCGTGCCGCGGTACTTCACCACCCCCGGCGTCGACCCGGCCGAGGAGCTGGCCTGGGAGACCCGCACCGCGTCCATCACCGGCGAGGGCGGCAAGGTCATCTTCGAGCAGCGGGACGTCGAGGTCCCGAAGAGCTGGTCGCTCCTGGCCACGAACGTCGTCGCCTCGAAGTACTTCCGCGGCCAGATCGGCACGCCCCAGCGCGAGAAGTCGGTCCGCCAGCTCGTCGGGCGCGTGGTCCGCACCATCGCCGGGTGGGGGCGCAAGGACGGCTACTTCGCCACCGAGGCCGACGCCGAGGCCTTCGAGGCCGAGCTCGGCCACCTCATCTACCGGCAGAAGATGAGCTTCAACTCCCCGGTCTGGTTCAACGTCGGCGTCGAGGAGCGGCCGCAGTGCTCGGCCTGCTTCATCAACTCCGTCGACGACTCGATGGACTCCATCCTCCGGCTCGCCCACACCGAGGGCATGCTCTTCAAGTACGGCTCGGGCACGGGCTCCAACCTCTCCCGCATCCGCTCCTCGAAGGAGCTCCTCTCCGGCGGCGGCGAGGCCTCCGGGCCGGTCTCCTTCATGCGCGGCTTCGACGCCTTCGCCGGCGTCATCAAGTCGGGCGGCAAGACCCGCCGCGCCGCGAAGATGGTCATCCTCGACGTCGACCACCCGGACATCGAGGAGTTCGTCTCCAGCAAGGCCACCGAGGAGAAGAAGGCCTGGGCGCTCATCGAGGCCGGCTACGACGGGGGCTTCAACGTCCACGGCGGCGCCTACGACTCGGTGTTCTTCCAGAACGCCAACCACTCGGTCCGCGTGTCCGACGCCTTCATGCACGCCGTGCAGGACGACGCCGAGTGGCCGCTGCTCGCCCGCCGCGACGGCAAGCCGCTCGTCCGCGTCCGCGCCCGCGCGCTCATGCGCCAGATCACCGACGCCGCCTGGCTCTGCGGCGACCCGGGCCTGCAGTTCGACACGACCGTGAACGCCTGGCACACCTGCCCGTCGACGGCCCGCATCAACGCGTCGAACCCGTGCTCCGAGTACATGTTCCTCGACGACAGCGCCTGCAACCTGGCGTCGCTGAACCTCATGCACTTCCGCTCCATCGACGGCGGCTTCGACACCGAGTCGTTCCGCCGCGCGGTGGACCTCACCATCCTGGCCCAGGAGATCCTGGTCTCGAACTCGCGCTACCCCACCGAGGCCATCGGCAAGAACAGCGAGGACTACCGGCCGCTCGGGCTGGGCTACGCCAACCTCGGCGCGTTCCTCATGGCCACCGGCGTGCCCTACGACTCCGACGCCGGGCGCGCCACCGCCGCCGCCATCACCGCGGTGATGACCGGCGAGGCCTACGCCCAGAGCGCGCGCATCGCCGCGCACACCGGCCCCTTCGCCGGCTTCGAGAAGAACCGGGCGCCGTTCCTCAAGGTGATGAAGAAGCACCAGGCGGCCGTGGAGGACATCGACCGCGAGCTCGCCGCGCCGGAGCTCGTGGACGCGGCCCGACGGGCCTGGTCCGACGCGGTGGCCCTCGGCACCCAGCACGGCTACCGCAACGCGCAGGCCACCGTGCTCGCCCCCACCGGCACCATCGGCTTCATGATGGACTGCGACACGACC